>JBKPMF010000229.1:0-12698 GCA_046732015.1 Actinomycetota bacterium | reverse complement strand
CGCTGGACCAGCAAGAGGTCGTCTACATGGACGCCCAGAAGAACAAGTTCCGGCTGGGACCGACCGTGATCAGCGGCAGCGACATCACGAAGGCGACCGCCGTGTTCGGTGGGAGCGGCGTCACCCAGTGGCAGGTCTCGTTCGAACTCGGGGGCGATGCCGTCGATGCGTTCGCCGAGGCCACCACCACGGCGGTGAGCCAGCCACCCCCGCAGAACTCGATCGCGATCGTCGTCGACCGCACGGTGATCTCCTATCCCACGGTGAACGACCCCATCACGAACGGCAACGGCGTGATCAGCGGCGGGTTCGACGAAACCGAGGCCAAAGACCTGGCCACCGTGCTGAACGCCGGTGCGCTGCCGGTGGAGCTGACGCGGCAGTCGGTGCAGACCGTGAGCCCCACGCTGGGTGAGGAGTCGCTGCGGCAAGGCATCGTGGCCGGGATCGCGGGCTTGATCCTGCTGTTCCTCTACCTGCTCTTCTATTACCGGCTGCTGGGCATCGTGGCATGGTTCGGGATGTCGGCCTGGGCGATCCTGGCGTTGGCCATCGTCTCGATCGCGGGGGCGCAGGTGGGCTATGCGCTTACCCTTGCCGGCGTCGCGGGCCTCGTGATCTCCCTGGGCGTGACCGCCGACTCCTACATCGTGTTCTTCGAACGGCTGAAGGACGAGGTGCGCTCGGGCAAGTCGGCGCGCTCGGCGGTGCAACCGGCGTTCAAGCGTTCGTACAAGACGATCGTGGCGGCCGACTTCGTGACGATGATCGCGGCGGTGGTGCTCTACGTCACCGCGGTGAGCTCCGTGCGCGGGTTCGCGCTCACCCTGGGGGTGGCGACCCTCCTCGACCTGTTCGTCGTGTACTTCTTCAAGCGGCCCACGGTGTTCCTGATCGCTCGGAACGAGACGCTCGTGAACATGCACGGGTTCGGCCTTCGCAGCGGCATCGCGGGCGACCCGGATCCGGATGACGCCCCGGCGGGAGGCACGCCGTGAACCTCCATCACCTGAGCGAGACCTATCGGGGCCACACGATCCCGCATTTCCGGTTCGTGGAGCGGAAGCGTCTGTGGTTCACCATCTCGAGCGTCGTCATCCTGCTGGGGATCGGCGGGTTCATCGTTCGCGGCGGGCTCAACCTGTCGATCGACTTCGAGGGCGGCGCGCAGATCGCCTACCCGCTGCAGTCTGATGCCACCGCTCAGGACATCAGCGCAGTCCTGGCCGACAACGGCCGGCCCGACGCCGAGGTGCAGATCGTGAACGGCGACACGGTGTCGATCCGCACCGAGAGCCTGGCGGGCGCCGTCGAGACCGATGCGCTCATCAGCTCCTTGGCGAAGCAGGCGGGGATCACGGTGACCGAGGTCAGCATCCAGGACATCGGGCCCACGTGGGGCGCCGAGATCTCGCGCAAGGCGCTGTTCGGACTCGTGATCGTGCTGATCGCGATCATGATCTACATCTCCTTCCGGTTCGAGTGGAAGATGGCCGTGGGCGCCATCATCGCGCTGGTGCACGACGTGTTGATCACGATCGGCGTCTACGCGTTGGTCGGGCGCGAGGTCACGCCCGAAACCGTCATCGCCATCCTCACGATCCTGGGGTTCTCGCTGTACGACACCGTGGTGATCTACGACAAGATCCGGGAGAACACCGAGTCCAGCGCATTGGTGTCCAAGCTCGGCTACGACGGCGTGGTCGATCTGTCGCTGAACCAGACCTTCATGCGATCGGTGAACACCTCGCTGGTCGTGCTGTTGCCGATCCTGTCGTTGCTGCTCTTCGGTGGTGACACCTTGAAGGACTTCGCGTTCGCGATGTTCATCGGGGTGGCGACCGGCGCCTACTCCTCGATCTTCATCGCCGCCCCGGTGCTCACGATGCTGAAGAAGCGCGACAAGCGCTATCAGCAGATCGAGGCCCGCCGCACCGCGCGCACCCGGACCGCCACCACCGAGCCGGCCCCGAGCACGGTGGCCGCGGCGAGCACGTCCGATGCCGCCGCACAGGCCACCACCGCGCGGGTCGGGGCCTCGTCGAAGCCCAGACCGAAGAACAAGAAGCGTCCGCCCGCCAAACGGAAGCGGAGGTGAGTCGGTGGAGATCGAGGAGATCAAGGCTCTGATCCGCGACGTGCCCGACTTCCCGGAGCCGGGCATCGTGTTCAAGGACATCACCCCGGTGCTTGCCGACCCGATCGCGTTCTCCACGATCACGGACCTGATCGTGGTGCACTTCGGTCGGGGCAACGTCGACAAGGTGGTCGGCATCGAGGCGCGTGGGTTCATCCTCGCCTCGCCGGTGGCCTATCACTTCGGCGCCGGCTTCGTCCCGATCCGGAAGGCGGGCAAGCTCCCGTCCGAGACGATCGCCGAGGAGTACGAGCTCGAGTACGGCACCGCCACGATCGAGCTGCACCGTGACGGCATCAAACCGGGCGAGCGCGTCCTCATCGTCGACGACGTCCTGGCCACCGGGGGCACCGCCGCCGCCGCCGCGTCGCTGGTCGAGCGAGCGGGCGGCAACGTGTGCGGCATCGCATGCATGATCGAACTCGAGTTCCTGAAAGGTCGCGAGAAGATCAAGGACCACGAGTTCCACACCCTCATCACCTACTGACACCGAGACCTAGCGTCCCGCTCCACCCGGCTCGTCCCCGTACACTGGCCGTACGGGAGGCAGCAGGTGGACAGCAGGGAAGAGGTCACCCTCGACGAGCAGGAGACACCGGCGCCGTCGGCTCAGCCGCGGCGGAGTGGCCGCCTGCCGAACATCCCTCGCCCACGACTGCGCCGCGGTGACACCGGGCCGCCGAGCCTCATCGATCCGGTCCTGAAGAAGGTTCGCTCCTACAACCCGAAGGCCGACCTGAAGGAGATCCAGCGGGCGTTCGTGTTCGCCCAGGACTCGCACGAGGGGCAGAAGCGCAAGTCGGGCGAGGACTTCATCGAACATCCCGTGGCCGTCACCGCGATCCTGGCTGACCTGCGTCTGGACACCACCACCCTCGAGGCGGCGCTGCTCCACGACACCGTGGAGGACACCGACGTCACGCTCGCGGCGATCGAGGAGGAGTTCGGCGAGGAGGTCACGCGCATCGTCGACGGCCTCACGAAGCTCGACCGGTTCGAGTTCCGCTCGCGCGAGCAGGAGCAGGCCGAGAACGTCCGCAAGATGATCGTGGCGATGGCCGGGGACATCCGGGTGCTGCTGATCAAGCTCGCCGACCGCCTGCACAACATGCGCACGCTCGGCGTGTTCCCCGAAGCCAAGCAGCGACGCATCGCCACCGAGACCTTGGAGATCTACGCGCCGCTCGCGCACCGCCTCGGTGTCCAGGAGCTGAAGTGGGAGCTCGAGGACCTCTCGTTCAAGGCCCTGCACCCCGGGCCTTACCGCGAGATCGCGAGCCTGGTCGATGCGCGCCGCGGCGAGCGCACGGCATTGATCGAGCAGGTCACCACCGATTCGCGCGCCAAGTTGAAGGAGCTCGGGATCAGGGCCGAGGTCGAGGGCCGACCCAAGCATCTGTACTCCATCTACGAGAAGATGGTGTTGCGCGGCAAGGAGTTCAACGAGATCTACGACCTCGTGGGCGTGCGCATCCTGGTGGACTCACCGCGGGACTGCTACGCGGCCCTCGGCGCGATCCATTCCCTGTGGAAGCCCATCCCGGGCCGCTTCAAGGACTACATCGCGATGCCCAAGTCGAACATGTACCAGTCGCTGCACACCACGGTGGTGGGTCCGGGCGGCAAGCCGCTGGAGATCCAGTTGCGAACCCGCGACATGCACCGCACGGCCAAGTTCGGCATCGCGGCGCACTGGCGCTACAAGGAAGGCGGCAAGCAGGCGAAGGACGCCGCCGACATGGTGTGGCTCGGTCAGATGATGGAGTGGCTGAAGGACATGGCCGACCCGCGTGAGTTCATGGAGGGTCTGAAGATCGACCTCTACGGCGGCCAGGTCTTCGTGTTCACGCCGAAGGGCGACGTGGTGAACCTGCCGGCGGGTGCCACGCCGGTGGACTTCGCCTACGCGATCCACACCGACGTGGGGCACCGCACGATCGGCGCCAAGGTGGGGGGCAAGCTGGTGCCACTCGACTACGAGCTCCAGACCGGCGACGCTGTCGACGTCCTGACTTCCAAGGCCCAGGGCGAGGGGCCGTCGCAGGACTGGCTGCAGTTCGTCAAGACGCCACGGGCACGGTCGAAGATCCGGCAGTGGTTCTCCCGAGGGCGCCGCGAGGATGCCCTGGAGCAGGGGCGCGACGCCGTGCAACGGTTGATGCGCAAAGAGCGCCTGCCCATCAAGCGGCTCGCCACCGAGGCCTCGCTCACCCAGGTCGCCACGGAGCTGAAATACCCGAACCTCGAGGCGCTGTACGTCGCGGTGGGGGAGGGCCACGTGTCGCCGCAGTCGGTGGTGGCACGGGTGGCGCGTTCGGTCTCGGGCACCACCGACGAAGACGAGATCGAGGTCCCCCTCGCACGGCCCGTCCGGCTGGGGCCGGCAGACGTCTCGAAGGGGGTCGTCGTCCGCGGCCTGGGCGATGTGTGGGTGCGGCTGGGCCGGTGCTGCACGCCGGTGCCGGGCGATGAGATCCTCGGGTTCGTCACCCGGGGCCAGGGGGTCAGCGTGCATCGCACCGACTGCCCGAACGTGAAGTCGCTCCGCCAACAGCCCGAGCGCTTGATCGAGGTGACCTGGTCTGAGGGTAAGCCCACGTCGTTCACCGTGGCGATCCAGGTGGAGGCGCTCGACCGCACCCGACTGCTGTCCGACGTGGCCACCGTGCTCTCGGACAACCACGTCAACATCCTGGCGGCCACCAGTTCCACCGGGAAGGACCGGATCACGCGACTGCGGTTCACGTTCGAGCTGGCCGACATCGCGCACCTGTCCAGCGTGCTCGCGGCCGCCAAGCGCGTCGACAGCGTCTACGACGCCTACCGCGTGGTGCCCAGCTAGTCGCATGCGCATCGTCCTGCAGCGTGTTACGCACGCTCGCGTGACCGTGGACGGCGCCGTCGCGGGGGAGATCGGCCGTGGCCTGCTCCTGCTGGTGGGCGTCGGCCGCGGCGATCCGGACGAGCACTCCGTCAGGCTGGCCGACAAGGTGGCGACCTTGCGCGTGTTCGCCGATGCCAACGGCAAGACCAACCTGGCGCTCGCCGACGTCGGCGGGGCCGCGCTGGTGGTGTCCCAGTTCACCCTGTACGGCGACGTGCGGAAAGGGCGCCGTCCGTCCTGGACGCCGGCCGAGGATCCCGAACGCGCCGCAGCCATGGTCGAGGCGTTCGCCGTGGCCATCGAGCAGCACGGGGTGCCGGTCGAGCGAGGGATGTTCGGCGCCGACATGGAGGTCGAGCTCACCAACGACGGTCCGTTCACACTGATCCTGGACGCGGACCTGCTCTGACCCTGGGCTCCCGGAGGTGGTCCGTTAGCATGACCGCCTGATGTGGCTCCAGGTCTTCAACGCCAACCCCTACGGGACGAACTGCTGGCTGCTCTCGGCCGAGGGCAGTGACGACGCCGTGGTGGTCGACCCCGGGTTCGAGCCGGAGGCCGTGCACGCGATGCTCCGGGCCGCCGGCAAGACCCCGGTGGCGATCGTGGCGACCCACGCCCACGTCGACCACGCCGCGGCCGCCGGCGACTTCGCCGGTGAGCTCCCGGTGTTCGTGCACGAGGCCGACGCCGTGGCCTTCACCGACGAGATCGCTTGGAACGCAGGCTTCGACAACCCGCTCTCCCCGGTGAAGGACCTGCGGACGATCACCGATGGCGACGTGCTGGGGTTCGCCGGCTGCTCCCTGGAGGTCATGCACACCCCGGGCCACACCCCCGGGCACTGTTCCTTCCGAGCCGACGGCGATGTCGTGCTGTTCGCCGGCGACCTGGTGTTCGCTGGCTCGATCGGCCGGTCGGATCTTCCGAACAGCGATCCGAGCGCGATGCAGGCCAGTCTGCGACGGTTCCTCACGTTGCCCGATGCGCTCCCGGTGCTGCCGGGGCACGGTCCCGACACCACCGTGGGCCGGGAGCGCGCCACCAACCCGTTCCTGCAGGAGCTGGCCTGATGGGCACCGACCTCGCACCACCCCGCGGCACCCAGGACCTGCTGCCGGATCGCTCCGACGCGATGCTCGGTCTGTACGAGGCCGCCCACGAGATGGCGCGGCTCTTCGGCTTCCGGTACGTCGAGACCCCCACGTTCGAGGACACCGAAGTGTTCGCGCGGACGTCCGGCGACACCTCCGACGTGGTGACCAAAGAGATGTACACGTTCGAGGACAAGGGCGGTCGGTCGGTGACGCTCCGTCCTGAGAGCACGGCCGGTGTCGTCCGGGCTTGGCTCGATCGCGCGCAGGCGCTCGGGGCCCCGTGGCGGGCGTACACGGTCGCCAACGAGTTCCGCCACGGCCGTCCGCAGGCCGGCCGGCTTCGAGAGTTCCGCCAGTTCGACGTCGAAGTCCTTGGCGTGGAGGCACCGGGCGCCGATGTCGAGGTGATCACGATGGGCGCCCGCTACCTGCGCGAACGCGGGCTGCGCGACGTCGTGCTGCACCTCAATTCGATCGGGGACGAGGTGTGCCGCCCCGCCTACCGAACGGAACTCGTCGCCTACTTCGAGCCGTTCCGCGATCAGCTCGACCGCGATTGTCGCGAGCGCCTGGAGAAGAACCCGCTGCGGGTGTTCGACTGCAAGGTCGACGGCGAGAAGGACTTCGTGCTCGCCGCCCCCACGATCGCCGACCGCCTGTGTGAGCCGTGCGCCGAGCACTTCGCGGCGGTCCGTGCAGGGCTCGACGAAGCCGGCGTCACCTACGCGCTCGACCCTCGATTGGTGAGGGGCCTTGACTACTACACACGCACGGCGTTCGAGTGGATCTCCGGCGTGCTCGCCGAGAACAAGGCCGGCACCATCAACGCCGGCGGCCGCTACGACGGGCTCGCCGAGCAGCTCGGCGGCCAGCCCACGCCCGGTGTCGGCTTCGCCATGGGACTGGATCGTGTCCTCTTGGCCATGGAAGGCGAGGGGATCGCGGTGCCGGTCGCTCGGACCCCTCGCTGTTTCGTGGTGGCGATCGGTGACCAGACGCAGACCGAGGGCCGGCGTCTGGTCGAGACCCTTCGAGATACCGGGGTCCCGGCGGTGCGGGCGTTCGAGGAACGTCCGTTGAAGGCCCAGCTGAAGCAGGCTGACCGCTCGGGTGCCGCGTTCGTCGCGATCATCGGGGAGCGCGAGCTCGCCGAGGGGGTCGTGACCCTGCGGCGCCTCGCGGACGGCATCCAGAAGACGGTCCCCGCCGGCGAGGTGCCCCGATGGCTCACGCGACTCGACGACTGGATCGGATGAGATGACCACGATGCGAACCACGATGCGAACCCACGCCTGCGGCGAACTGCGCGGCGCCGACGCCGGGGCCGAGGTGACCCTGTGCGGCTGGGTGGCCCACCGGCGCGACCACGGAGGCGTCACCTTCATCGACCTTCGCGACCGCCACGGCGTGGTGCAGGTCGTGTTCCATCCCGAGGACGCGCCCGAGGCGCACACCGGCGCCCAGAAGCTGGGGGGCGAGGACGTCGTGCGGGTGACCGGCAGGGTGCGCGCTCGCCCCGACGGCATGCAGAATCCCGAGCTCGCCACCGGCGAGGTCGAGGTCGTCGCGGCCGGGCTCGAGGTGCTGAACCCGTCAGAGACGCCGCCGTTCCCGATCGAAGACCGTATCGAGGTCGGCGAGGACCTCCGGCTCACGTATCGCTACCTGGACCTCCGCCGGCCCGAGATGACGAAGGTGCTGGCGATGCGGGCCCGCATCGTGCAGCTGATGCGTGAGCACATGGACGGGCTGGGGTTCGTCGAGATCGAGACCCCCTTGCTGACGCGCAGCACCCCGGAGGGTTCGCGCGACTTCCTGGTGCCGAGCCGCCTGCAGCCGGGCACGTTCTACGCGCTGCCCCAATCGCCGCAACAGCTGAAGCAGATGCTGATGGTGGGCGGCCAGGACCGGTACTACCAGATCGTGCGCTGTCTCCGGGACGAGGCCTCGCGCGCCGACCGTGGCTTCGAGTTCACCCAGCTGGACGTGGAGATGAGCTTCGTCACCGAAGAGGACCTGATCGCGCTGATCGAACCGCTGTACGCGCGGATCGTGCAGGACGTCGCGGGGGTCGAGGTGGCTCAGCCGTTCCCGCGCATGACCTATGCCGAGATGATGCAGCGGTACGGATCGGACAAGCCCGACCTGCGCTACGGCATGGAGCTGGTGGATCTCGGGCCGGTGTTCGCCCGGACGGGGTTCAACGCGTTCGCGAAGGTGCTGGCCGACGGGGGCGCCATCAAGGGCCTGGCGGCGCCGGGCGCGGGGTCCTTCTCGCGCAAAGAGCTCGACAAGCTGATCGAAGAGACGAAGGGCCGGGGGGCCGCGGGCCTCGTGTGGCTCGTCGTGGAAGCCGACGGTGCCGTCCGGTCCCCGGTGGAGAAGTTCCTGAGCCCTGAGGAGATCGCCGGCATCGTGGCGGCCACCGAGGCCGCCGAAGGCGACCTGGTCTGCATCGTCGCCGATCGCCCCGACCGGACCAACGTCGCCCTCGACGGCCTCCGGCGCGACCTGGCCGTCAAGCTCGACCTCATCCCCGAGAACGCCTGGACGTTCTGCTGGATGATGGAGCCGCCGCTGTTCGAATGGAGCGACGAGGAGGGGCGCTGGGTGTCGGTGCACCACCCGTTCACCTCCCCGGCCGGTGATGACCTCACGCCGGAGACCGCGAAGGCCCGGGCCTACGACCTGGTGCTGAACGGGTTCGAGATCGGTGGCGGCAGCATCCGGATCCACCATGCGGACGTCCAACGACGGATCTTCGAGAACCTCGGCCTCACGGCCGAACAGATCGACGACGAGTTCGGTCACCTGATCGGTGCGCTCCGGCTCGGCGCGCCGCCCCACGGCGGGATCGCGATGGGGGTCGATCGCCTCGTGATGATCATGGCGGGCAAGGACGCGATCCGCGACGTCATCGCGTTCCCGAAGTCCCAGTCGGGCGGCGACCCGCTCACCGGCGCTCCCGCTCCGGTGGACGACCACCAGCTCCGCGAGCTCGGTATCCGTCTGGCGCACCCGCCGAAGGCCGCCGAACCCGCCACGCCCAAGGAGGATGTCGATGGCTGAGCTCACGCCCGAACAACTCGCGGTCTTCGGCCCGCCCAACCTGGCCTACCTCGCCACGATCAACGAGGACGGCTCACCGCACCTGTCGCCGCTGTGGGCCGACACCCGCGACGGCATGATCGTGCTCAACACCGCCGACGGCCGCGTGAAGGTCGAGAACGTACGGCGGGATCCGCGCGTCTCGGTGGCGATCCACGACAAGGAGCACCCGCATCCGCCGATCGCGGTCGTGGGCACCGTGGTCGACATCACCACCGAGGGCGCGGCCGAGCACATGCAGGAGCTCGCCCTCCGCTACGACGGGAAAGCGTGGACGCCGGTCGAGGGTCAGGTGCGCCTCCTGCTGGTGATCAGACCCGACCACGTCCTCGGGTGGACGTAGGGAGCGGGCCGGGGATGCGCGAACGCCAGTGAGCGATCAACCGCTCGCCGCGCGCATGCGCCCTCGGACGTTCGAGGAATACGAAGGGCAAGCCCACCTGGTGGGCGAGGGCACCGCGCTCTCGCGGTTGCTCGCCGGCGGCAACCTCCCGTCGATCATCCTGTGGGGGCCGGCGGGCACCGGCAAGACCACCCTGGCGCACCTGCTCGCCAACGCCGTCGGCGCCGACCTGATCCAGCTCTCAGCCGTCTCATCCGGGGTGGCCGACGCGCGCAAGGTGATGCAAGGCGCCAAGGGTGGGATGTTCCGGACGGTGCTGTTCGTCGACGAAGTGCACCGCTGGTCCAAGGCGCAGCAGGACGTGCTGCTTCCGGCGGTCGAAGAAGGCACCGTCACGCTGATCGGCGCCACCACCGAGAACCCCTACTTCTCGCTGAACACCCCGCTGCTCTCGCGGTGTCTCCTGCTGCGGCTCGACCCGCTCGGCGACGAAGAGCTCGCCACCTTGTTGCGCCGGGCGCTCGTCGACGAGGACCGTGGCCTCGGTCGTCACCACCTCACGATCGCTGATGACGCCCTCGCGCACCTGGTGACGGTGTCCGGCGGCGACGCTCGGGTGGGGCTCACAGGGCTGGACGCGGCTGCCCTGGCCGCGGTGCAGGCAGGGGCCACCGAGATCACCCGCGATGTCGCCGCCGATGCCGTGCAGAAGAAGGCGATCGTTTACGACCGCCAGGGCGATGCGCATTACGACGTGATCAGCGCATTCATCAAGTCGATCCGTGGCTCCGATCCCGACGGCGCACTCTTCTGGCTGGCCCGGATGATCGAGGCCGGCGAGGACCCGAGGTTCATCGCCCGGCGGCTGATCGTCCACGCCAGCGAGGACATCGGCCTGGCCGACTCCGTGGCGTTGGTCGTGGCGATCGCGGCGGCCCAGGCCGTGGAGCACGTGGGCCTGCCCGAGGCGCGCCTCAACCTGGCGCACGCCACGATCTACCTCGCGACCGCCCCGAAGTCCAACAGCGTCTATACCGCCATCTCGCGAGCGATGGAGGACGCGCCCGGAGCCGAGCCGGTGCCGTTGCACCTGCGCGACGCCAGCTACCGGGGAGCCAAGCAGCTCGGCCACGGCCAGGGCTATCGCTATCCCCACGATTTCCCGGGGCATGCCGTGGAGCAGGAGTATCGCCCCACCACGTTCCAGGCCAAGCGCTACTACGAGCCGTCGGGCCAGGGGCGTGACGTCCTCCGCACCCCCGGGACGGGCCAGAAGGCGGAGGAGCAGGGCGACGATCGGGACGAGTGAGCGTCGGCATCCGGGCCCCCCGCGGCGTCGGGTAGGCTACGCGGACCAACCGCAGGCGACCGACGAAAGGCTCGAGGAACGATGACACTCCTGGCGATGTCCGGCGACACGGCCCTCACGATCGTGGCCGTCTTCTGGGCCGTGCTGGTCCTGGGCCTGCTGGTCGTGCTCCTCAACACCTTCCGCGTGCTCGAGAGCACCAAGATGTCGATCGACACGATGCGCGAGGAGGTCGTGCCGCTCCTGCGCGAGGTCAAGGGATCGGTGGAACGCGCCAACCGCGAACTCGATCGGGTCGACACGATGCTGATCTCGGCCACCGAGGTCGTGGGCCGCGTCGAGAAGCTCTCCGGCTTGGCCGAACAAGCGGCCGCGAGCCCGCTCGTGAAGATCATCAGCGTGGGTGCCGGTCTCAAGAAGGGCTTCTCACGGGCCAAGGGCGGCCGCAAGCAGTGAAGCGGGGGTTCTGGGTCGCGTTGGGCCTGGGCGCAGGCGCCACCGGCGCCATCCTGGCCAGCCGATGGACCAAGAAGCAGGCGCAACGCGTCGCGCCGCAATCCCTGGCGCGTGAGGCCAAAGGCGGCCTGCTCGACTTCTCGAAGCTGGTCTCGGAGTCGATCCAAGAGGGCAAGCAGGCCATGGCCGATCGCGAGGCTCAGCTGCGCGCCGACAACGACCTGCCCGTCTCGACCCGTGAACCAGACGAACCGCCCGCCGCCTGACCCACCGGTAGACTCCCCGGCGTGGAAGGCCACCGCATCCGCGAGTCGTTCCTGTCGTTCTTCGAAGAACGCGATCACAAGCGCGTCCAGAGCTCGTCACTGATCCCACCGCCCGAGTCGGGTCTGCTGCTGACGAACGCGGGCATGAACCAGTTCATCCCGTACTTCCTGGGTCAGGCGTCGGCGCCGTATCCGCGTGCCGTCACCTCGCAGAAGGTGATGCGCACGAACGACATCGAGAACGTGGGCCGCGACGCCCGGCACGAGACCTTCTTCGAGATGCTCGGGAACTTCTCGTTCGCCGACTACTTCAAGGCCGAGGCGATCACCTGGGCGCACGAGCTGATCACCGAGGGCTACGGGATCGACCACGACCTGTTGTGGGTCACGGTCTACGACCAGGACGAAGAAGCGGCAGCGGCCTGGGTCGACCTAGCCGGCATCGCGCCCGACCGGATCGTGCGTCGCGGCAAGCTCGACGAGGAAGGCGAGCTCGCGAACTACTGGCACACCCACGCCGCGGGCCCCGCCGGGCCGTGTTCGGAGATCTTCGTGGACCGCGGGCCTCGCTACGGCCCCGAGGGCGGTCCCGACGTCGACGAAGAGCGCTTCATGGAGATCTGGAACCTGGTGTTCATGCAGGAACAGGTCGACGGCGAGCTCGAGGTCGTGGCGCCGCTGCCGGGCAAGAACGTCGACACCGGTTCGTCGCTCGAACGGGTGGCGATGATCCTGCAAGGCGTCGACAACGTCTTCGAGACCGACCTGTTCAGCCCCACGCTCGAGGAAGCCGAGCGGCGCTCGGGCAAGCGCCACGGCGAGGACCCCAACGACGACGTGTCCCTCAAGATCGTGACCGAGCACGGTCGCGCCACCACCTTCCTGATCGCCGACGGGGTGCAACCGTCGAACGAGGGCCGGGGGTACATCCTGCGGCGCATGCTCCGGCGCGCGGTCTCGCACGGCCGCCGGCTCGGCATCGAGGGGCCGGTCCTGGAGCCGCTGCTCCGCCGCACGGTCGAGCTGATGGGCGATGCGTACCCGGAGCTCCGCGAGAACCAGTCGTTCGTGCTCCAGGTGGCGACGTCGGAGGAGGAC
>JBKPMF010000228.1:0-7440 GCA_046732015.1 Actinomycetota bacterium | reverse complement strand
GCAACAGGTAGTTGAAGAACGCCGCCGACATCGGCATCACGAACAGGAAGATCATCGTGATCCCGTGCATCGTGAAGATCTGGTTGTACTGATCGGCGTTGAGGATCGTGCCGTCGGGCTGGGCCAGCTGCGCGCGGATCAGCAGCGCTTCCAGGCCACCCACGATGAAGAACACGAACGCGGTGACCCCGTACATGATCCCGATCTTCTTGTGGTCGACCGTGGTCCACCAGCTCCAGAAGCCGGTCAGCGACGACGGCCGCCGCAACCCTCGGCTCGAGGTCCCGGAAACGCTCACGCTTGCCATGGTCGGGGGTTCGCTCCCATCAGGTCAGGCTGTACAGGTAGGCCACCAGCGCGTTGATCTCGTCCTCGCTGAGGTGGTAGTTGGGCATCTTGGCTCCCAGCTTCACGGCGTTGGGATCGCGCAGCCATGCCTTGAGCGCGTCCACATCAGAGGTATCCCAGTTGCAGCCGGCGAAACACTGGTGCGTCGGTTCGTTGAAGTGGCTGAGGTTCGGCGCGGCGGCCGCACCCACGTCGCCGACCGCATGACACGCCGTGCAGGCGCCCCGGCCGCCCGACAGCGGGTTCATGAAGATCTCCTCGCCCTGCTTGGCGAGCGGATCCGAGACGAGCGCCGGCCCCTGCTGCTGGTTGACGACCCACAGCTCCCAGTCGTCGGGATCGAGCGCCACCACGCGGAGCTTCATCCGGCCGTGCTGGAGCCCGCAGAACTCGGCGCACTGTCCGGTGTACGTGCCCGGTTCGTCGACCTGGAACGTGATGTGGTTCGTGCGACCCGGCACGACGTCCTGCTTGCCGAACAGCTCGGGGACCCAGAACGAGTGGATCACCTGGAAGTCGGGCGTGCCGTCGGTGTTCTTGGCTCCGCCGCCCTCGGCCTCGAGCGAGAGGTAGATCTCGCGGCCGGTGGGCACCACCATGACGTCGGCGATCTCGATCGGTCGCTGTTCGCCAGACCCCACGGTCATGTCGGAGTCCGAATACTGGAAACCCCACCACCACTGGTAGCCCTGCACGGTGATGTTGAGCGCGTCGGGCGACGGCGGACGTGCCAGGTCCCAGATCATCGAGATCGTGGGGACCATCACCACCGCCAGCACCAGCGCGGGCGCGATCGTCCAGCCGATCTCCAGTCGCGTGTTGCCGTGCGTCTGCTTCGGCATGCGCTCGCGACCCTTGCGATGGCGGTAGCGGATCACGATGAAGAGGATCCCGCCCTCGACGATCACGAAGACGGCGGCCGCGATCCAGACCACGGCCACGAAGAGGCGCTTCTGCTCGATCGCGGGGTCGCCGACGGGCTTGAGCGTGCTCTGCGTGGCGTCGGGAGCGCACGCCGCCAGCAGCAGGGCCAGGGCCGCGAGCCCGACGCCCCAGAGCACCTTCTTGCGCACGTTCCCTCTCCCTCGTGGGTCGGCCTCGGAGCCCGCCGGGGGCCGAGACGCGCGCACTGTACCACCGGGTGCTCGCCGACTTTGCACCGGGTCGAACCTACTTCGCATACGAGTGCAGCCCCACGATCCACAGGTTCACGACGTAGTACGTGACGAGCAGCGAGGCGAACCCGACGAGGGCGATCACGGCGGCGCGACGACCTTTCCAACCGGACGTCGCGCGTGCGTGGAGGTAGCCCGCGAAGATCGTCCACGTGATGAACGACCACGTCTCCTTGGGGTCCCATCCCCAGTAGCGGCCCCAGGCCTCCTGGGCCCAGATCGCGCCGGCGATCACCGCGAAGGTCCAGATCGGGAATGCGAAGGCGATGATCCGATACGCCACTCGGTCGAGGGTCTGGGCCGACGGCAACCGGCTGGCGCGCGGTGCGGCGGCGGCCACCGGCACCTCGTCGACATCACGGTCCAGGTCGTCGGGCGCGTTCAGGTCCAGATCGAGCGCCCCGCCCATGATCGGCGGCGGCCCCGATCCACGCAGCGCCTCCACCTGCCGGCGCTCACGCCAGTCCTGGACCAGATACAGGATCGTGACGATCCCGCCCAGCGCGAACAACGACGATCCCCAGATCGCGGCTTGGACGTGGATCTTGATCCAGTACGAGTTCAGCGCGGGCACGAGCGGCCCGGGTCCGACGTAGAGGAACGACACCGCCACGGCCATCGTCAGCACGCTGAACATCAACGCGAATCCGCCCAGCGTGCGGACCTTGTACATGCCTTCGACGATGATCAGGTAGCCGGCGACCACGAGCATCGCCAGCATCACGGAGTACTCGTACATGTTGCCCCAGGGCACACGGTTCGCTGCGAAACCCCGAGCCACGATCGAGACGATGTTGACGGCCAGCCCCGCGTAGGCGACCGCGCGCGAGATCTTCCACAGCCACTCGCGCCGGAAGGCGAGGTAGGCGAAGTAGCCCACCATGGCCGCGAGGTAGGCGAACAGGGTGGCGTTGAACGCGTCGCTGGAGATCCGGGCCCACTGCAGGTCGGTCATCGGGTCTGCACTTCCTGCTGCTCCTCGGTCGGTTGCCCGTTCGTCGGCGGCGGGTCCGCAACCTCACCGTCCGCTTCAGCGGCGAGGGCCTCGAGCAACCGATCGAACTCGTCTTCGAACTGCGGTTTGCGCTGCAGGGCGAAGCCTCCCACCTTCAGCACCGCGCCGTCACCGCTGGGTTCGGCGCGCACCCAGACCTTGCGCCGGGAGGTGTAGAGAGCCGGAAGGAGCCCCACGAGGATGAGGATAGCCGCGAGCAGCACGATGGGCACCCCAGCATCCCTACTCACTTGGAACACCGAGTACTGGCGCAACTCGGGGAACCCCAGGGTCATGTCCAGGCCGCCCGAATCGATCTCGTCGGTGCGGTCCTGCCCGACGAGACCTCGCCCGGTCTCTTCCATGAACGAGGTATCCAGCCGGTTCGTCGCGAGGCTCGTGAGCTTGCCCTGCCACACGGTGTAGCGGATCACCGGGTTGCTCGCCCTCAGCATCACCGTGGGCTGGCCCGTCTGCAGGAAGTTGGCGAGTCCGGCGCTGTCGGGCCACAGCTCCAACTCGATCGCCACATCGCGGCCGCCCGCGAACGTCGTTCCGCCGGCCCCCGGCAGCTTGATCACGCCGCGCCACGGCATCGCGAACTCCGGCACGCCGTCCGGCGCCGGATCACGGTCCATCACCACGGCGTCGTCGAACGCCACCCCGTCGGCATCGTGGACCGTGAGCACCGGCGCCCACCCGAAGTTGATCTGATAGAAGCGGATGCCGTTCACCTCGGCGGGATGGTTCACGCGGATGTCCTGCTGACGGATGACCGACCCGTCGGGCTCGAGGAGGTCCACCCGCGACACGAAGTCCATGGGCTGGCCCGTCTCGCGGAACGCGCTCTCGAACTCGCGGAGCCGAAGGCCGGTCCCCGTGAAGTCGCCGTCGAAGAACCGGCCGGTGCGGATCTGCCCGTCATAGTTGGCCGCGGCGTCGATCCAGGTGTCCCCCTCCACCACGACCGCGTAGCCGCTGAACCCGGTCCCTTTCCCGAAGACCACACCAACCAGGATCAGGATGAACGCCCAGTGGAACAGCAGGCTGCCCAGTTCGCGCAACACGCCCTTCTCGGCGGCCAGCGCCGGTCGCGCCGGATCGCGTGCCACCCGGAAGAACCGCCGCCGCAACACGCGGGCCGATCCATCGAGCGCCTTCGCGGGAGGCGCCGCGACCGTCCGTTCGCCGTAGTGCCGGAAGGCGTCGATCTCACGCGCCTGCACCGGCCGGGCACGCAGCGCGCGGATCAGCGCACGCGTCCGTGGGATCAGGCACGCCACCAAGGACACGAACAGCAGAACGGTGATCAGCACGAACCACCACGAGCCGAACACGTCGAAGAGCCCGGCGCGCTCGAGGAACTGCCCCCACAGACCGTGGTCGAGCTGGTACTGCGCCACGCGCTCGGGTGAGTTCGGCCATTGGGGGATCAACGAGCCCGCCACCGACGCCAAGGCCAACAGCAGGAGCAGGATCAACGCCGTGCGCATCGAGCGCAAGGTTCGCCACGCCAGGGCGACCGATTGCCGGAGGGTGAGTCGGTTCGTGGACATGGGGGCCGACCTCATCCTAGGCGAGGCGCCCGCTACAACCCCAGTCGGAAGTTCCGCGCCAACGGAGCGACCAACCGGGTGAATTGGCCGGTGAACAGCAAGACGCCCACAGTAACCATCAGCGCACCTGACACCGCCGCGATCGCCGAGTAGTGCCGCTTCACCCAGCCGAAGGCCCCCATGAACCTGGTGACCCCCAATCCCACCAGTAGGAACGGCACGCCGAGGCCGGCGGAGTAGGCGGTCAACAACACCACGCCGCGCCCGGTGCTGCCCGAGGCCGCGATCGCCAGGATCGAGCCCAGCACCGGCCCGATGCATGGCGTCCACCCGGCGGCGAACGCCATGCCCAACGGCAACGCCCCCACCGTGCCCGGACGGACCTTCTGCAGGAACGGTCGCCGCTCCGCATACAGGGCCATCGAGCCACGCCCGAACGCATAGCCGATCATCAGCACGCCGAACGCGATCACCAGGGCTCCGCCGATCCGCTGGCCCACGTCCCCCCTGAACACCTCGATGAACGTGGAGGCGAACGCCCCCAGCAGCACGAACACGATCGTGAACCCGGCGATGAACAGCAGGATGGGCACGATCGGACGGCCGGGTTCACCTTCGGCTTCGAGCACGCCCTCGCCGGAGATGAACGACACGTAGCCAGGCAGCAGCGGCCAGACGCATGGGCTCACCACCGAGATCAGGCCGGCGGCGAACGCCAACAGCGGCGCCCACCACGAGGCGATGCCGGTCTCCACGATGTCGGCGATCATGCGGAAGCACTCCCGCGGGGCGCATCGGCGACGATCCGGCCCCGGCGCGTCCAGTCTAGGGTCCGCTCTGGGTTGCAGAACGAACGGGTCCGGCGGCATAGTGAAGCACGAAGCTTGTGAAAGGATTCACGAGCGACCGACGGTCGTCGAGCACCAGACGCACGTGTCTATAATCGCCCCGCCCACGGAGAGACTGAGCGGATGAGTCAGGTCGACACAGCCACACCGATCAAGTCCACACCCACCCGGAAGGAACGCGTCGAAGCGTTCCTGAGGAACTTCGAATGGACGTGGACCACGGCGGTCGTCTTCTCCTTGGGACTGGTCTTCTTCCTGCTGATCACCACCTCGGTCGTGCCGTCCTTCTGGCTCTACTTCGCCGACTCGACGCTGAAGTGGAACGACACCGCGCCTCAGAAACTGATCATCTTCACGATCGACGGCTATTGGCTCAAGGAACTCCGCGATGCCGTCGCGATGGGTCTGGCCACCCTGCCGATCATCGTCGTGCTGGTGGGCGGCGCGATCATGCAGAACTGGCGCAAGAAGCTCCGCGGTTCCAGCGGCGACTCACGTCCCACCGGCGGGTACCGGTAGGAGCGCGCATGCCCTTTTCCAAGACCGAAGTCGACATCCACGAGGACTACGTGGTGGAGGCCGTCGACCCGGCCTGGCTGTCCCAGGGGGTGAAGTCCCCCAAGCACCTCATGCTGGATCCGGACAACTGCATCCTGTGCCGGGCCTGCGAGGACGTCTGCCCGTGGAACTGCATCTACATGCTGTCCACCGGCATCGTGGAGAGGGCCGCCGAGGACGTGGTCGAGGACGAGGTCGATAACGCCACGGCCATCTTCGTGGTCGACGACATCGCCTGCACCCGTTGCTCCGTCTGCGTCGACCGATGCCCCACCGACACCCTGTACTATGCGCGACTGCCGGAGGGTTCGAGCGGCAAGCGCACGATGGCCGAGGTCCCTGGGTCACAGGCAGTGAGCGAGTGAACGCCGTGCACGGGATCGCGCTCAAGCAGCCGAAGGCGGTAGCGCAGGAACGAGCAGGAGAGGGGAAGCGGTGAAGCTGAAGCCGCCATCGCCCAGCGACGTGGGCGATCGGATCAGGGAGACCGAGGTCTGGAAGTCGATCTTCCGGCCGGGTTCGATCTTCCGCAGGGGCTACAAGGACACCTCGCGAGATCGCGCGCTCGCGACCATGAACAACGTCCTGTACCACCTCCACCCGGTGAAGGTGAAGCGCCACGGCTTGAAGTTGACCTACACGTTCTGCCTGGGCGGGCTCTCGTTCTTCCTGTTCATCTTGCTGACGATCACGGGCATCTTCTTGATGTTCTTCTACCGGCCCATGGCCGACCTGGGCGGCGCTCAGGCCTACACGGACATGCAGGCCATCTCGACGTCGGTGTTCTTCGGCGACCTCGTCCGCAACCTGCACCGATGGGGCGCGCACCTGATGGTCTTCAGCGTGTCGCTGCACATGGCGCGCGTCTTCTACACCGGCTCCTACAAGCCACCGAGGGAGTTCAACTGGGTGGTCGGCGTGATCCTGCTGTTCCTCACGCTGGGCTTGTCGTTCACCGGGTACCTGCTCCCGTGGGACCAGCTCGCGATCTGGGCGGTCACCGTGGGAACCTCGCTCGCGGCTTACTCACCGTTCATCGCCAAACAGGCCAACTTCCTGCTGCTCGGCGGCGTGGTGGTGGGCCCGAACACCTTGCTCCGTTGGTACGTGCTCCACGTGTTGGCGCTCCCCTTCGTATTGGTGATCTTCCTCGCGGTCCATTTCTGGCGGATCCGCAAGGACGGCGGCATCTCGGGACCGCTCTAAAGGAGTCGGCATGACCTGGGAAGAGACCCCCAAAGACCTCGAGGCCTACCAGGCGGCGCTGGATGCGCAGGCCGCCTCCGGCGTGGACTCGCGTATCGCGGAGGGCCGGGCTCGCTCCAAGGCCGTGCGGACCTGGCGGGCCGCCAATCCTGAGGAGGCCGCCAAGCTCGAGAAGGCCCCGAAGGCTCCCGCAGCTGCCGCGGCTGGCGGCAACGGCGTGGAGGGCGCTCCCGCAGCCGTGCCCGCTGCCGCTGCTGCCGCGGTGGGCGCCGCCCCCGCGATGGCCACGGCTGCAGCCGTCACCACGCCGGTCCGTGAGGCGCCGCTGCCCACCGGCAACGTGCCCACGCCCAAGAAGGGCGTCGATGACAAGCACCGCCTGCTCGCCCTGGTCCCACCGGAGGGCATCCAGCGGGTCGAGCGCGAGCAGGGTGACCGCGTCAACGTGTGGCCGCACCTGCTGATCGAAGAGTTCGTGGCCATGTTCATCCTGTTGGCCGCGCTGGTGATCTTCTCGACCTTCATCAACGCCCCGTTGCGCGAGCTCGCCAACCCGAACCTCACCCCGAACCCGTCGAAGGCCCCGTGGTACTTCCTCGGTCTGCAGGAGCTCCTGCGCTACTTCCATCCGATGATCGCGGGCATCGTCATCCCCACGTTCATCCTGGTGGGCCTCGCGGCCGTTCCGTACGTGGACCGCAACCCCAGCATCAAGCCCGGTGACCGCAAGATCGCCATCACGTTGATGACCATCC
>JBKPMF010000227.1:0-5790 GCA_046732015.1 Actinomycetota bacterium | reverse complement strand
CCTCACGGTCCACCTCGACCGTGTCGAGGCGGTCGGCCAGCGGGCCCGATCCCAGCATCAGATCGATCCGCAGCCCCCATCCACGATGGAACGCGCCCATGCGGTAGTCCCACCACGTGAACGGTCCGGTGACGTCCCCCGCGGCCACGCGGCCGAGATCGGTGAA
Source organism: Actinomycetota bacterium (assembly GCA_046732015.1). GTDB lineage: Bacteria > Actinomycetota > UBA4738 > UBA4738 > HRBIN12 > JAOUEA01. The sequence continues at coordinate 5,624 of JBKPMF010000227.1, read as the reverse complement.
CCCGGCGGCCTCGAGCGCGCGGATGCGCTCACGCTCCGGTTCGCTCGCCAGGTTCTTGCCATGCCAGGCCTCCGGATCGTGGACGTCCCGGTCATCGGGCGCGACGTTGAAATCGCCGGCCAGCAGTACGGGCTCCGACATGTCGAACGTCGCCGTCGTCCATGCACGGAGCGCGTCGAGCCACGACAGCTTGGTCTCGTACGCGGGGTCGCCGACCGCTTTGCCGTTCACCACGTAGACGCTGGCGACGCTGAGGTCACCGATCCGGACGGCAACGACCCGAGCTCCGTCCGGCGTCGGGTCGCCGGTGAAGCCGCGGCTCACGAGCTCCTGCGGTTCCCTGGACACGATCGCGACACCGTTGTAGGCGCGCTGACCGTAGCTGGTGGCGTGGTATCCCGCCGCCGAGAGTTCGTCGAAGGGGAAGTCCTCGTCGGTCACCTTCGTCTCCTGCAGGCACACGACATCCGGGTCATATCGCGTGAGTAGCGCGACCAGCCTGGGCAGCCGCTGGCGAACCGAATTCACGTTCCAGGTCACGACCTTCACGCCGCGGAGCATAGCCACGGCGGTAGGCTGGCGGCGTCATGACGATCGATGCGGAACGACTTCGCCAGCTGGATCTGTTCGTCGACCTGGATTCCTATGACCTGTCGCAGGTGTGCCGGTGGGTGCACGAGGTGCGCGCCGACGCAGGTGACGCGCTGTTCGAACAGGGCGCGATCCCCTACGAGATGTTCGTGATCGAACGCGGCGAGGTCGAGGTGGTCCGCGACGGGGAGGTCCTGGCCAAGCTCGGGCCCGGCGAGACCGTCGGCGAGATGGGCCTGATGATGCAGGAACGGCGCATGGCCTCCGTCCGCGCCGCCACGCCGCTGGTCGCCCTCGCGATCCCGGCCGACGATCTCGCCGAACTGCAGGCCGAGATGCCCGAGGTGTGGGCGACGATCCGGGCCACGATGGAAGAGCGACGCCGGTCCAACGTCTTCGACGAGGACTGACCTCGATCAACCCGTTCGGCGAGTGGCAGCCTCCAGAGCGTTGGTCGCCGCCTCGGCATCGAACCCCAGCTGCATCGCGCGGGCCAGGTAGCGATCGGCGGCGTCCGCGAGTGCCGCCTCTGCGTCACCGGTGACGAGCGGCGGCTCATCCACCACGAACGTTCCGGCACGCCCCCGGCCCTCCAGATAGCCGGCTTCCTCGAGTTCCCGATACGCCCGGGCGACAGTGTTGGGCGCCAGGGCGGCGTCCGCTGCCAGCGCCCGGACCGTGGGGAGCCGCTCGCCGGGCAGGAGCTCTCCGCGGTCGATCAGGTCACGCAACGCCTCGCGAGCCTGCGCCGACGCCGGCGGGCCCCCGGGCATGATCTCGATCCTGAGCGCCATCTGCACTCGGTGATACCACAGCCCGAGGCGGCGTTCCCGGCTCGTTCACTAGAGTCGAGGGGCACGGCGAGGCCCGCGACCCGACCGAAACACGGTGGAGGATCATCCATGGAAGGCCACGGCCCCGACCTGATCGCCACGATCGCGATCGGACTGGGTGCGGCCTTCGTCGGCGGGTTCCTCGCACGCCTCGCGAAGCTCCCCTCGATCGTGGGCTACCTCCTGGCAGGGGTCGCGGTGGGCCCGTTCACCCCGGGGTTCGTCGCCGATCAGGGGATCGCGCTCGAACTCGCGGAGATCGGCGTCGCGCTGCTGATGTTCGGCGTCGGCCTGCATTTCAGCGTCCGAGACCTGCTGCGGGTTCGGCAGGTGGCGATCCCCGGCGCGCTGGGACAGATCGCGATCTCGGCCGCGCTCGGGGTGGGCCTGGGCGTGGCGTTCGGCTGGGATCTGGTGTCGGGCCTGGTCCTCGGCCTCGCCGTGTCGGTGGCGAGCACCGTGGTGCTGTTACGCGCGCTGCGGCAGCGGGACGAACTGGACACCGACGCCGGACGCATCGCCACCGGGTGGTTGATCGTCGAGGACCTGTTCACCGTGATCGCCCTCGTCCTGCTCCCCATCCTCGCGGTGGCGGCCGGCACGGTGAAAGGCGCGGAACCGCTCTCAGCGGGCGGGATCATGCTGGAGATCGGCTCGGCGCTCGGCAAAGCCGCCATCCTCACGGCGATCATGCTCATCGTCGGCGCGCGAGCCCTGCCGTGGCTGCTGACCCACGTGCAAGGACAGGGATCGCGGGAGCTCTTCACCTTGGCGGTGGTGGCTGTCGCGCTTGGGGTGGCCTACGCCGCCGCGGAGATCTTCGATGTCTCGCTGGCCCTGGGTGCTTTCCTGGCGGGGGCGGTGCTCAGTGAGTCGCACGTGAGCGAAAGGGCGGCCCACGATGTGTTGCCGCTCACGGACGTGTTCAGCGTGCTCTTCTTCGTGTCGGTCGGGATGCTGCTCGACCCCGGGATCCTGCGCGACGAACCGTTGGCGATCGCCGCCGTGGTGGGCGTGGTGATCGTGGGCAAGGCCCTGGCGGCGCTCCTGCTGGTGGCCGCCCTCAAGCATCCGCTGTCGACCGGCTTGGTCGTGGCGGCCGGGCTGGCGCAGATCGGCGAGTTCTCGTTCATCGTGGCGACGACGTCGCTGACCCTCGACCTGATGCCCGCGAAGGGCTTCCAACTGGTCGTGGCGGCGGCGATCATCTCGATCACGCTGAACCCGGCGCTGTTCGCCACGATCCGGCCGGTCGAAAGCTGGGCATCGCGGAAGCGTGAGGCGGCCGGTGTTCAGTGATCCACGGACACGATCGCGATGACGACGAACGCCATCAGGGCCAGGCCGATCCACCCGAGGACGATGCCGGCGATCGCCATCCCGCGTCCCGACTCACGCCCGCCGGAGCGTTCGATCTGGCCCTTGGCCTGGTAGCCGAACACGAGGGCCAGGATCGAGCCGATCCCGTACAGGCACAGGATGCCGAGCACCATGGATGCCACCGCCAGGCCGTTGGTCCTGGGGGGCATGGGCGCGACCTGCGGGTAGGGCATCGGAGCGAATTGGGGGTAGGGCATCGTCGACGGCGGCGCGGGCAGGCCAGCCAGGTCCCGGCCGCAGAATCGGCAGACCCGCGCCTCGTCCTGGATCTCCTCCGCGCAGTACGGGCACTTCTTCATGGGCGGCATCGTCCTTCGGCGTCACCGCGATGTCCAGCGCCGGCCCGGGACGGGGGCTCCGGGACGCGTCGGATACAGTGACCGGATGCGCGTCGCCTTCGTTTCGACCTATCCCCCCCGGCGTTGCGGCGTGGCCACCTTCACCGCCGACCTCATGCACGCGGTCCACGACGCCGATCGATCCGTGCGTTCGAACGTCGCCGCGATCGACGAACGGCACGTGGTCCGGGCCTACGGCCGCGAGGTCCGTTGGCGCATCTCCCAGGGCACCCCGGAGGGCTATGCCGGCGCCGCTCGCGCGATCGCGGCCTCCAACGTCGATGTCGTCTGCGTCCAGCACGAGTTCGGGTTGTACGGGCTCTGGCACGACGAAGGCTGGGAGGGCGAGCGCTGGCTCGAGGGGACCTACGAGGATCACCTCACCACATTCCTCGAGGAGGTGGGCAAGCCGACGCTCGTCACGATGCACACCGTGCTCCCCGAGCCCACCCCCGCCGTGCGCGCCGCCGTTCGGCAGATCGCCGAAGCCGCCGACGGCCTGGTGGTCATGGCCGAGTCGGCCGTCGGCATCCTGGCCGAGGTTTACGGCGTGCGGACCCCGATCTCGGTCATCCAGCACGGCATGCCGCACATCGAACCCAAGGGCCGGCGCCGCCTGAAGGACAAGCTGGGCCTCGACGGCCGCCACATCGTGTCCACGTTCGGCCTGGTGGGGCCCGGGAAGGGTCTGGAGTACGTCTTGGAGGCGATGCCAGCCGTCGCGGCGAAGCATCCCGACGCGCTGTACCTCATCGCGGGCCAGACGCATCCGGAACTGCTGCGCCGTCAGGGCGAGGAGTACCGCAACAAGCTGATCGAGATCGTCGAGGAGCTGGGCGTCAGCGACAACGTCGCCTTCGTGAACCAGTACCTGGGGCAGGACGATGTCATCGAGTTCCTGCTGGCGAGCGACATCTACGTCACGCCCTACCTCGACCCGAACCAGATCACCAGCGGCACATTGAGCTACGCCCTCGGCGCCGGCAAAGCTGTCGTCTCCACCCCGTACCTACATGCCAAGGAAGCGCTCGCGGACGATCGAGGCATCCTGGTCGACTTCCGCTCGCCCGAGCAGATCGCCGATGCCCTCAACGCCCTGATGGACGACCCGGCGCTCAAGGCCCGGCTGGAGACGAACGCGTACGCCTACGCACACGAGTTCGCCTGGCCGAAGACGGGTCAGCGCTTCGTGAAGGAGCTCGAGGACCTGGTGGCCTCCGTGCCGGCGCGCCCTCGAGCCGAGCCGCTCCCCGGTGGCGCGATGAGCGTGCCGATCGCGGCCCGCCTGGCCGAGAACCCGCTGATCACGCCCGCCGACGTCGCGCCCTCGCAGCCGGGCATGGAGGTCATCTCCACGATCAACGCGGGCATGGCCCGCGTCGGTGACGAGGTGGTCGCACTGTTGCGCGTCGCCGAGCGGCCACGGTTGTCCGGCGAGCTCCCCGATGGCGCGATGCTGCTGCGGTTGGGCGGGCCGGAACAACCCCGGCTCGCGCCGTTGCCGGCCGACGCCAACCTGGCGGACATGGTCGGGGTGCCGTTCTTCAGCATCACGGAGGGCGAGCCGAAGGTGGTGCTCGGCTACGTGCCCCGCGACCTGCCGGGGATCGACCTGCAGGACCCGCGGTCGATCCGCTACCGCGACCCCGCCGACGGGCATCTCGGTCCCGACGTGGGGTTCGTCGACTACCTGACGCACGTGTCGCATCTGCGGGTCGCTCGCAGTCCCGACGGTGTGGCGTTCACGGTGGACCCGGCTCCGGCGGTGCAGGCCGCCACCCCCATGGAGGAGTACGGCGTCGAGGATCCCCGCGTGACCCAGATCGGCGAGGAGTACCACGTCACCTACGTCTCGGTGAGCCGCATGGGCATCACCACCAGCCTGCTCCGCACCCGGGACTTCCGAACCTTCGAGCGTCGCGGCCCGATCCTGCTGCCCGACCAGAAGGACGTCGTGCTGTTCCCCGAACAGGTGGGCGAGCGCTACCTGGCGTTCACGCGTCCCATGCCGGCCTCGTTCAGTCACATCCTCGGGATCTGGCTCGCCGAATCGCCCGACCTGCTGCACTGGGGCAAGCACCGTCCCGTGGCGCTCCCCCGGCCCGGCCGGTGGGACGAAACACGCATCGGTGCCAGCCTCGTGCCGATCCGCGTCGAGCAGGGGTGGCTCGAGCTCTACCACGGCGCCGACCGGACGAACCGCTACGGCATGGGTGCCCTGCTGCTGGACGCCGACGATCCCTCGAAGGTGCTCGCCCGCACGCCGGAACCCCTGCTGGTGCCCGAGGTCGACTACGAGCGCGACGGGTTCCTGCACAACGTGGTCTTCCCCAGCGGCCACGTGATGCTCGATGAGGGTCGCATCCGCGTGTACTACGGCGCATCGGACGAATCCCTGGCTGCCGCCGACTTCGTGATCGACGACATCCTGGCCCAGCTCGAACCGTGCTGAGACAGCTCGCACGCCTCACACGGCCCATCC
>JBKPMF010000226.1:0-8376 GCA_046732015.1 Actinomycetota bacterium | reverse complement strand
TCTCGGTGAAAGGCGACGGCGGCCCCACCTGCCTCACCCGACCGCTCGAACGAGGCTGACTCCGTGAGGGAGCGATATGCTCCCGCGCGATGTATCGATACTGGTTCTTCCTGCACATCCTCGGGGTCGTCGCGTTCATGTCCGCGCACGGCGCGTCGATGTTCACGCTGTTCCGGGTCCGGAACCTCAACCTGGACCGGGCGAAGATCGCGGATGCCATCTCGTTCTCGGGCGTCACGACCCGCCCGATGTACATCTCACTGCTCGTCATCGTCGTGGCGGGGATCGGTTCGGCCATCACCGGGCCCGTCGGGTTCAACGACTGGTGGCTGTGGCTCGCGATCGCGATCCTGGTCGCGACCATCGGCCTGATGACCGCGATCGCCGCTCCCTATTTCCGCAAGCTCACCGAGGCGTGCGCCGTGCGGCCGTCGGGCGTGCCACGAACGAGCGACGAAGAGCTCACCGCGCTGCTGCGCTCCTCCACGACCTGGGTGATCACGGCGATCGGCACGATCGGGATCTTGGTGATCCTCTACCTGATGATCTTCAAGCCGGGCAACACGTTCTGAGCTAGGCCGGCGGCAGCGGCCGGGTGGCAGGTCCGTTCGCCACCTCGCCCGACGGTTGGAACTTCGAACCGTGGCACGGACACTCGAACAGCGAGGTGGTGGCGTTCCACGCCACGGTACAGCCCATGTGGGTGCACTTGGCCGACATCACGTGGAGCTCGCCTTTCGGATCCATGAAGGCGGCGAGCCGCTCCCCCGCTTGCACGATGATCCCGCCCTCGCCCGGCTGCAGCTCGGACGCCACCTGCGCGACCGTTCGAGCGATCAAGACGTCGCGATCGCTGAGATCGAGCACCTTCTCCGGCACGGGGTTGAGGAAGAAGCGCTTCGCGCCCTGCATACCCTTGTTCCCCACGACGACGAGGTCGGCGTCGACCTCGTGCGCCGCCTCGACGATCCCCTCGGACGGGTCGCCCTGCTTCATCACGACGTCGGTCTCGACCCCCACGCCGTAGACCGCGGCGGTGTCCTCTGTGACCAGGCGGCCGGTCGCGGGATGTCCGACGAAGACCAGCGTGACCGGCGCCCCCACCGACTCCGCGAGGTCGTAGCCCTTGCGCGCCGCGCGGTCGGCCGTGGCCGAACCGTCGGTCGCGATCAGCACCCGTCGGTACAGGCGCTCGGTCCCATCCTCAAGCGTCACTCCGCGTTCGGCATTCATCACGATGAGCAGGTCCCGCGGCGCATGATGGGAGAGTCGGTCGGCGGTCGGGCCGAGTGAGATGCTGCTCCGGCCACCGCTCACCACGATCAGTCCGACGTCACGGGACTCCGCGAGTTCGATCATGACGTCGGCGGGCGGGCGTCCACCGTGGAGTTCGCCCTCCAGCCGCTTGACCCCCGCCTCCTCGGCATCGGCCAGGGCCTTGGCCAAGACCTGGTCGGCACCGTCGGGCCGCTCCCAGACGTGGGCCACGATGAGTTGCGCCTTTCCCGCGTTGGCGAGCCCTGTGGCGACATGCGCGGACTTCGCCGCGCGCTCGGTGCCATCGGTGCCGTAGAGGATCCGCTTGTACGCCATGGGTCGTTCGTCCTTTCGGGTCGGCCACGCTACCAGCCCGGGGACGCGGCCGTGGAGGCCTCCGTGGGCCCGAAGCGCCCATGGATATGCTCGCACCATGTACCGGTTCTGGGTGTTCCTGCATCTGGTGGGCATGGCGGGCTTCCTGGTGAGCCACGGCGTCTCGATGGCGGCCCTGTTCCAGATCCGCGCGGCCGGCGCCGACCGGGACCGGATCCTGGCGATCTGCGAGGGCTCCAAACGGATGAACCGGCCGATGTACCTGTTCACGATCCTGCTGCTCGTCGGCGGGGTAGCCGCCGGCATCGACGCCACCTCGTTCGACGAGTTCTGGCTGTGGGGGTCGCTCCTCATCCTGGTCGCCACGATGGGCATCATGTCCGTCACCGCGACGCCGTACATGAAGCGGGTGCGCGAGGGCTGCACACGGTGGGCCGACGGCACGTACACGCTGTCCGACGATGCGCTCGACGCGACCCTGCGCGGACCGATGACCATGATCGTGAGCCTCAGGGGCGCGGTCGCGCTGGTCGTCATCCTGTACCTCATGGTGTTCAAGCCCGGGGCGTGATGGCCACGGTGTCCCCGTCGCTCGTCGGCCGCATCGATAGCCTGGCTCCGTCATGAGCGATCGCGTCATCAACTTCGCCGCCGGGCCGGCCACCCTGCCGCAACCGGTGCTCGAGGAGGTCCGGCAGGACCTGCTCTCGCTACCCGGCGTGGGAGCCTCGGCGCTGGAGGTCTCCCATCGCGGCCCGTGGTTCGAAGGCGTGATCGCCGAGGCCGAGGCGAACCTGCGCGCGTTGCTGGCGATCCCGGCGTCCCACCACGTGCTGTTCTGCCAGGGCGGAGCCACGCAGCAGTTCTCGATGGTGGCCCTCAACCTCCCCCACGGCGAAGAGCGGGCAGCCGATCTGGTGATCACGGGCGCGTGGGGGATGAAGGCGGCGAAAGAAGCGGCGACGGCCGGCGCCATCCGCATCGCCTGGACGGGTGAGGCCGACGGGTTCCGCCGGGTGCCCACGGACGCCGACCTCGCCGATGCGCTCGCCACCGGCGCCGCGTACACGCACATCACGACGAACGAGACGATCCAGGGCGTGGAGTTCGCGGCCGACCCCGCGTCCGTCGGCGACGTCCCACTGGTGGCCGACATGTCGTCGGACTTCCTGGCCCGCCCGGTCGACGTGGCCCGCTACGGCGTGATCTACGCCGGCGCGCAGAAGAACCTCGGGCCCGCCGGCGTCACGATCGCGATCGTCCGCGACGACGTCTTGGCGCAAGTGCCCGACGGCCTGCCTACGATGCTGGACTATCGGACGTTCGCCCAGCACGGCTCGATGTACAACACGCCGCCGGTGTTCTCGATCTACGTCTCGATGCTCGTGACCCGCTGGCTCCTGCAGGACGTGGGTGGACTCGAGGCCCAGCACGCCCGCAACCGCGAGAAGGCGGGGCTGCTCTACACGGCGATCGACGACAGCGAGGGCTTCTACCGGGGACACGCCGACCTCGGATCGCGGTCGCTGATGAACGTCACCTGGCGCCTCCCGAACGAGGAGCTCGAAAAGGAGTTCATCGCCCAGGCCGCCGATGCGGGCCTCGCCGAGCTGAAGGGCCATCGCAGCGTCGGCGGGATCCGCGCCAGCATCTACAACGCGATGCCGGTCGAGGGTGCGCGAGCACTCGCCGGGTTCATGCGCGGGTTCGCCGCCGAACGCGGCTAGACCCGGAGCTTCACGCCTGTACCAGTTCGTCCGCCGCTTCGGCGAAGACCTGCGTATGCCGGTCGACATCGTCGGCGGTGGTGGCGGGCGACATCAGCGACATGTTGTGGAACGGGGTCATCAGGATGCCGCGGTTCAGCATGTAGAGGTGGATCAGGGTGTCGAGCTCCTCGTCCTGGCCCGCGGCGGCCTGCGCACCGTTCTTCGCTTCGTCCGGACGGAACAGGTACTCCACGCGGCAGCCGATGCGGGTGACGTGCCATGGCAGTTCCCGGCTGTCGATCACGCCCTGGACCCCCTCCTCGAAGCGTTCGCCGAGGCCCACCATCCGTTCGAAGGCCTCGTCGGTGAGCACCTCGCCCAAGGTGGCGCGCATCGCGGCCAGCGACAGCGCGTTGCCGGCGAGCGTCCCACCGGTCCCACCCACGTCGGAGTTCCGCCAATCGGTGTGATCGATGATGCGGGTGGCCACCTCCTGGGTCATGCCGAAGGCGGCGCTGGGCACGCCCGCGCCCAGCGTCTTGCCGATCGTCACCAGATCGGGGTCAAGGTCCCAGGCCTTCGTGCAGCCACCGGGACCGGCGCAGATCGTGTGCGTCTCGTCGATGACCAGGAGCGTGCCGTACTTCGTGCACAGATCACGGACGCCCTCGTGGTAGCCGGGATCAGGCAGCACGATGCCGATGTTCGTCAGGGCGGGCTCGAACAACACCGCCGCGACGTCACCCGGGGCGAGGGCCGCCTCCAGCGCCTCCAGGTCGTTGATCTCCACCACCTTGGTGGTGAGTTCCAGCGGAGCGGCCTGACCGATCAGTCCTTCGCGCGGCCGGAGGTTGCCGTCGTCGTCGAGCTGGGCGAACGTCTCGTCGACCGAGCCGTGGTAGTTCCAGTTGTGCACGACGACCCGCGGGCGGCCGGTGATCTCCCGGGCCCACCGAAGGACGAACCGGTTGGCGTCGGTCGCCGTCAGGCAGAACTGCCACAGCGGCACCTTGAACCGGCGCGTCATCTCGGTTCCCACCCAGGCGGCGTCCTCGGTCGGGAGCATCAGGGTGATGCCCTTGGCGGCCTGCTCGGCGATCGCGGCGACCGAGGCCTTCGGTCCGTGCCCCGCCATGCCGCCGGTGTCCCCGAGACAGAAGTCCACGAAGGTGTTGCCGTCGACGTCGGTGAAGTGCGCGCCCTCGGCGTGGTCGACGAACACCGGCCAGTCGCCGGGCCAGCGGATCATCCAGTTCATCGGAACCCCGAACAGCAGCGAAGGCTTGGCCTGCTCCTCGAGCTCCCCGGATCGGGGGTGGCGATCGCGGAACGTCTGGCGTTCTCGCTCCATCAGCGTGGCGATCCGGGAACGGTCGATCGACGGCATCGGTCCTCCTCGTGGTGTCCGCAGGACGGCGGTCCCGCGAGCGCTGGTCTCCGAACGGTCGACAGTCTACGACGAGCCCCCTCGCTGCTGTCAGCGGGGTAGGCTGCCCACCGATGACATGGCCGATCGTCGTGGCGACGGGCGGACCGCGCGAGCGCGGACGCGCCTACGGGCAGGCGGCACGCGACCGTGTCCACGGTTCGATCGAGCTGTATCGGGCGATCTTCCGGCACTACACCGGGCTCACCTGGGATCAGGTGCGGGACCGCGCGGGCGCCTTCGTGGAGCAGATCGAGACCCTCGACATGCAATTGCTGCCGGAGATGGAGGGCATCGCCGAGGGTGCCGCCGTCGACGCCGAAGACGTCCTGGCCCTCAACGTCCGCACCGAGGTGATGTACGGCCTCGGCGCGCCGGATGCCGCAGCCGAATGCACCGCCCTGGGCCTGGCCGCGAGCCGCTCCGCCGCAGGCCACGTCGTCATCGCAGAGAACTGGGACTGGAAGCCGCGGGCTCGGGACACCTGCGTCCTGCTGGTGATGGTCCCCCCGGATCGCCCGGGCTTCGCCACGCTCGTCGAGGCCGGCCTGCTCGCCAAGTCAGGCATGAACGAGGCAGGCGTCGGACAGGTCGTGAACGCGCTCGTCTCCAGCCGTGACCGGGGCCAACCGGGAGCGCCGTTCCACGCGATCCTGCGGCGGACCCTGACCAGCCGGTCACTCGCCGAAGCGGTGGATGCGATCCGGCGCCCCGAGCGCGCATCGTCGGCGAACTACCTCCTGGGCTCGGCGGAGGACGGGATCGCCGATGTCGAGGCAGCTCCCGGCAGCCCCGACATGGTCACCGTGACCACGGGCGAGGTCGTGACCCACGCCAACCACTTCCTCCGCCGGGATCGACCGTTCAAGGATCTGTCCCTGCTCGACGGCCAGGACTCGCCCGACCGGCAGCGCTCGGTCGAGGAGGCGCTCGAGGGCGCCGGCACGCTCGAGGTCGGCGACGTCCTCGAGGCGCTCCGCCGGCACGCCGGCCCGGATCGGGGCGATGGCTCCGTGTGCGCGCACGGCGACCCGTCGCTGGCGCCCGAGGCCGACTACGTCACGATCGCCGCGATCGCCCTGGACCTGACGGCGGGCACGCTCGACCTGTCCGAGGGCAACCCCTGCACGGCACCGTCGGAGCGGTTCGTCCTGCGGGATCTGCTCGAGGCCGCTCGGTCCACGTCCGCCGAGTCGTCGCCCCGATAGGGGCAGCCCTGGGTCTCATGCGGCGTCACGGCTTCGCCGAGGGAGCTCCGTGGCACGTGCCGGAGCCCTGGTCGGTGAAGCTGAACCCGTCGATCGGCTCGAACGCCCAGGCATAGCCACCGTCGCCGAGCGAGAGCCGCAGCACGCCGAACGTGTCCACGTCCCGCACCTGGCTCGCATAGCGCACCCGTTCGATCCAGTAGTGCTCCGCGCCGCCCGTGCCGACGATGAACTCCCTGGTGCCGAACTCGGGATCGCGGTGTCCACCGGGGTCCATCGGTGCGAAGCGTTCGTAGATGTGGTCGTGCGCGTTGACCACCAGGTCGACGCCCCGCCGGTAGAGCAGGCGCCAGATGGGACGGAGCAGCAACAGCTCGGGGTCGTCGCCGTGCGGGCCCGAACTGAACCGCGCGTGGTGGAACGACACGAGGGTGCAAGGGCCCGGGCTGGCCTCGAGATCGTCGGCCAACCACCGGTACTGCCGGGACGAACGGTCGCAGCGCACCAGCATGCAGTTCGAGTTGAGCGCCACGACGTGCCACGCCCCGGCGTCGTAGGAATACCAGCCCTTGCCGGGCGGACCCGCCTCAGGACCGAAGTACATGAAGTACCCGTGCGCGTCGGGCGAGGAGAGGTACTCGTGGTTGCCCACCACGGGCCGGGACCGCCACCGTTCGAGCCCCCAGTGCAGGGCGTAGGACGCACGGAATGCCGCGAGGCGGCCCTCGTCGTACTGCGTGTCGCCCAACGGGATGACGATGTCGGGATCGATCCGCTGGATCAACGCCTCGGTGTCCTCGGCCCGGCACCACCGGCGCGTGCCGTGCCCGGCGTTGAACATCTCGTTCGTGGGATCACATGAGAGGTCGCCCGCCGCGACGACGGTGACCGCTGGCACCGGCTCAGCGGGCGCATCGACCGAGCGGCCGCGCTCCCACTCGGTGCGGACGACATCGATGCGAGGTCCACGGGTCGGGCTGGCGTCGCGCCTCCCTGTTCGAGGTTCGTCGCCACCGGATGCCAACGCGCCCGCCGCGAGGATGGCGAGGCAGCCGCATACGACGAGGTGCTTCCACCGCTTCGCTCGCACCGCTGCTGCCCTCAGCCTCGGAGCGCTCTCGGTTCTCCTGCGTCGGGGGCGAGCTTGACGCCGAGCGAGACCACCGCGACCCGTTCGCCGCCGCTCTCCGAGGGCCGGTCGACCAGGCACCCTCCGGCCGTCACGTTGGTCTGACAGTAGGCCGGGTCGCGCTTGGCCACCCACATCACCGTGCCACCGCCGCCGTCGAGGTTGGCCGCCCAGGTCGCGCCGGCGCGGATCAGCTCGTCGGCCAGATCGTCCAGTCGCATGCCCTTGGACCAGGCGGACTGTCGCCCGTCGACGGTGAGGATGTAGGTCTTGCAGATCGTCGCCGACCGGTCGTCGGAGCACCCGTCACTGGCGCCGACGGACGTACGGGGGTTGTAGTTGTAGAAGTAAGAGTCACCGGCGTGATACGGCGGCGCGATGTTGTGGCCGTTCTGGACCAGCAGTGGCTGCGCGCCGATCGCGTCGACCACCGCGGGCCACCCTTGGAAGCTCCACGTCATTCGGATCGCATCTCCCGGGGCGAGCAGCTTCACGGCATCGGCCCCCGCGCCACCGTTCTTGCCGGTGAGCACCACCGCTCCTGGATCGGTCCCGATCGAGATCGGTGTCTTGACGCACGGTTCGGGCTGGGCATCGACCGTGAAGCGCCGGGCGATGCCCGCCTTGCCGGCGCCGGTCCACTCGAAACCGCCGGTGGGGATCAACCGGGCGGCGCAGTATCGCGGATCGGCCGCCGTCGGAGCAGCAGCACCCGACGGTGGTTCGATGCGCCCGCCTCGCTGGGAGAAGCCGGCCACCTGGGAGGTCTTCGGGTCACCGGCGTTCCAGCGATCGACCGTGATCGTGGCGCCACCCGTCTTGGCCGCCATCGCCAGGGTGGGATGGCCCATGTACACGTGTGACCCGTTCCCGGAGAACGCGATCGCCGCACCGTCCTGGATGCCGGAGGTCCAGAGCTCCCCGTCGATCAGCGACAGGTGCTTCGGACGGCCGTTGGGGGCTGCGAAGTCCCCGTTGACCATGGCCGAGGCGTCGCCCAGCACCCCCATCGCCGACGGCTTGCGGTAGCCCGGATACTGCTTGGTGGGGGTGAACATGTCGGTGACCGAGCCCGCGCCCTGCGTGATCGTGAGGATGCGGACCTGTTCGGGCGTGTTCGGGTACCTGATCGTGGTGAGTTTGAGCCCTTGCCCGAGCTTGTAGGAGGACCGAACCGGGGCGCCCATCTCCGCGTGCACCGCCACCGGGCCGGACGCTCCGATCACCGTCGCCGCGCCAATGAGTGCGGCGCAGGCGATCATCGAGGCCCGGCGCCGGGCCGTCCCGTGTAGCTGCTTCACCGGATACTCC
>JBKPMF010000225.1:0-10360 GCA_046732015.1 Actinomycetota bacterium | reverse complement strand
CCGACATTCTGAGCGGCCTGCTCACCGGGCCGCGCCAACGTGAGCGGGCTCAAGCGCTGGCCAAGGAGTGGGGCGCGTACCTCATGGGCCGGAGCGTCCCCAGGCCGGGCGCACGCCGACCTGTAGGCCCGGACCTCGCGGCCCTCCAAGAGGCGCTCGCCGAGGCGGGCTACGACCCACGCTTTCGCCGGCGAGGCCCCAAGCAGGTCGAGATCGCCCTTCGCGACTGCCCGTTCCGCGAGCTTCTCGACGAGCACCGCGACCTGGTCTGCGCAGTGCACCGAGGCCTGCTGGAAGGCATGCTGGGCGCCGCGCGGCCGTCGCTTCGCCTCGAGGCCTTCGAGCCCCTCGCCGACCGGGGAACCGTGTGCCGCCTCGACGCCAAGACCCGCTGAGCGCTGGGCGATTGGGCGATACGTACGTAGCCCCCGAGCGGCGGACTGCGTACGTGGACTGAAGTTCTTCCGCCCGACGTCCGAAGACTCTCCTGTCGGGTCGATCGGCGTCTGGCCGTCCGGCCGAAACGACCGTGCAGCCGAGGACCTCGAGGAGCGGAGATCGATGGAGAGCGGGTTGTCGCCGATCGTGCCGGAGTTCAACGGCTGGCTCGAAGAACTCGTTGCCGGTGAGGGTTCCGACCTGCACGTCAAGGTGGGGTCGGCACCGATGATCCGCCTGCCCAAGGGTCTGTCGCGGCTCGACCGCGACCCGCTCACGGGGATCGAGACCCAGGCGATCGCCGACGGGATCATCCCCGAGGATCGCAAGCAGAAGTTCAACGACACGGGTGAAGTGGACTTCGCCTATTCGATCCCCAACGTCGGCCGGTTCCGCGTCAACGTCTTCCGCCAGCGCAACTCGATCAGCATGGTGCTGCGGAAGCTCCGCTTCGGTGGGCCGTCGTTCGAAGAGATCGGGTTGCCCGATGCGGTCCGCACGATCGCCGACGAACACCGCGGACTCATCCTGGTGACCGGCCCCACGGGCTCGGGCAAGACGACGACGCTCGCGGCCATGATCGACTACATCAACAAGACGAAGCCCGTGCACATCGTGACCGTCGAAGACCCGATCGAGGTCCTGCACCGTGACGAGATGGCGTCGATCAACCAGCGGGAGATCGGCAACGACACGATGGACTTCCTCGTCGCCCTGCGCGCGGCCCTCCGCCAGGACCCCGACGTGATCCTGATCGGTGAGATGCGTGACACCGAGACCGTGCGAGCCGCGATCCAGGCCGCGGAGACCGGCCACCTGGTTTTGTCGACCTTGCACACGGTCGATGCGACCGAGACCGTGAACCGTGTGATCGACTTCTTCCCGCCGTACCAGCAGAAGCAGGTTCGCCTGGCGCTGGCCGGCACCCTGCGCGGCATCATCTGCCAGCGCCTCGTGCCGACCGTCGACGGCGGCCGCACCCCGGGGCTGGAGATCCTGATCAACAACGGCCGCATCTCCGAGCGGATCGCCGATCCGGAGAAGACCCACGAGATCAAGGACGTGATCCAAGACGGCGCCTACTACGGCATGGCGACGTTCGATCAGTCGCTGCTGAAGCTCGTGCAGGACGGCAGGGTCACCGTGGAGGATGCGTTCGCCGCGGTGTCCAACCGACACGACTTCGAGCTGGCGATGCAGCAAGCCGGCATGGCGTTGCCCGTCTGAGCGCGGTTCACCCCAGATCGATCGTCGGCGTCACCGTCTCGGCGAGGGCGATCGCCTCGGCCCGGGGCAGCGACGTCTCGAGCCGGAACGTGTACCCGGCGTCCTGCCAGATCAGAACGTTGCCGGTCACCAGCACGCGGCGAGACTCGCGACCGCTCACCAAGGTCAGCGTGTGCGGACCCGTCGTCCAGAAGGCCGGCCGGCCCTCGACGATGGCATCGCCGTAGCGGTCGGTCTCGGCGAAGAGCTGCTTGGCGGCGACCTCCCATTCCCCCTCGAACTGCATCAACAGCGCCCCCGTGTTCGTTCCCTCGATCGGGGGCAGCTCCTGGGTTGACTCCCACGCGGTGACGATGCGCTTCGCGACCTCTCCTGACTCCAGGTCGATCTCGGTCTCGTCGACCCAGAGCCGATCGGGTGGCCCGAGCGCCTCGGGGAGCGCCGGGGCGAACCCCGCCACGCGGGCGGCTTCGGCCGGCGAGACCGCGCGTCCGAGGGCGGCGTCGGTCACGACGTTCGACGGCAGCGAGGTGGCCGGGCCGTCGACGATCTCGACCCCGATCGCGCCTAGGTGGAACACGAGTCGTGCGGCGAGCGCGACGCCGGCGAGGGCCAGCACGGCCGCGACCGCGAGGATGAGGGTCCGGCGCCGGCTCGGCAGCGAAAGCCGCGGCGCGACGAGCGAGGGGTCGGCGTGCTCCTCACGGATCGTCGACACGACCGCCGCGGCCACATCGGGGGTGTTCGGCCACGCGAGGTCGCCGGCGAGCGCGGTCAACGAACGTCCCAGTTCCTCGTCGGTCATCGTCTGCAGATCGCTCATCGCGTCTCCTCGCCGGCACGGTCCGGCATCCGCTCGACCAGTTCGGTGCGCAGCCGGACCATCGCGC
The DNA here is from genome assembly GCA_046732015.1 of Actinomycetota bacterium. Classification (GTDB taxonomy): domain Bacteria; phylum Actinomycetota; class UBA4738; order UBA4738; family HRBIN12; genus JAOUEA01. Next base: position 7,805 of record JBKPMF010000225.1, on the reverse strand, counting down.
GCGACAGACGCGACTTCACGGTCCCCGGTGGCACGCCGAGCGCGTCGGCGGTCTCGGCTTCGGTCATCTCGAACAGGTATCGATAGGCGATCACCAACCGGTCACGCTCCGGCAGCCGATCGAGGGCGGCCGTGAGCGTCTCGGCGTCATCGCGAGCGAGCGCGACGCCTTCGGGGGATGGGCCGTCCGCCGTGCGGTCGGTTGCCGCCACGCGGAGGGTCAATCGGTCGTGGCGCCGAGTCGATCGTCCACGGTTCCGCGCTTCGTTGGCGACGATCCGCAACAGCCACGGCCGGAACGGCGCCCCGGGGCGGAAGCGCGGCAGCGCGTAGTACGCCTTCACGAACGCGTCCTGCACCGCATCCTCCGCTTCGCCCCGATGGCGCACCACGAGCCAGGCGACGCGGAAGGCCAGGGCCTGGTACCGCGTCACCAACTCCTCGTACGCGGCGACGTCGCCGTCGCGTGCGCGTGCGGTGAGCTCGGCGTCCTCCGATGGTCTGCCCGCTGGCGGGCCCTGTTCCGTCACCGTTCGACCGTCATACACCACGGAGGGCACCGAGGTTCCACGATGCGGGGAGGGCGCCGACGTGGTCGGCGCCCTCGGGATGGCTCGGTACGACCGTGATGCGGTCGGCGACGCCTAGCGGTTCGTCCCCCCGCCGGTGGGCGCTGCCGCCTCGGCGATCGCGGCGATCCCCGCCGCCAGACCCGACAGCTCCATCGGGACGACGACCTTCGACGAGTTCGATGACCCGATCGACTTCAAGGTCTCCAGGTACTGGAGCTGCATCGTCTTGAGGTCGGCGATGCTGGCCGATTCGTTGATCGACCGGATCGCGAGCGCGAAGCCCTCGGCCCGCAGGATCGCGGCCTGTCGTTCCCCTTCGGCCGTGAGGATGTTCGATTGCTTCGACCCCTCGGCGTTGAGGATCGCGGCCTCCTTGTTGCCCTCGGCCACGGTGATCGCGGCCGCCTTGGCGCCGTCGGCCTCGGTGACCACGGCGCGACGGGTGCGTTCGGCCGACATCTGACGGGTCATGGCCTCCTGCACCGCGGCGGGCGGGATGATCTCGCGGATCTCGACGTTGGTGACCTTCACGCCCCACCGTTCGGTGACCTCGTCGAGCTTGAGGCGCAGCAGCGTGTTGATCTCGTCGCGCTTGGCGAGCATGTCGTCGAGCGGGATGTCACCGATCACCGCACGAAGGGTGGTCGAAGCGATGTTGAGGGCCGCCCCGGCGAAGTTCCCGACCTGCACGACCGAGGTCTGCGCGTCCATCACCTTGTAGAACATGACGAAGTCCACGGCGATCGGCGCGTTGTCCTTGGTGATCGAGTCCTGCCTCGGGATCTCCAGGTAGAACTCGCGGAGGTCGACGACGGTCGCCTTGTCCACGAACGGGATCAGCAGGACGAGGCCCGGGCCTTTCTGGCCCAAGAGCCGACCCAACCGGAACACGACCAACCGTTGGAACTCGGGCACGACCTTGATCGCCTTGGCCAAGAACACGATCACCAGCAGCAGGATCACGATCGCGCCGATGAGCGCGATGTTGACGTCCATCAGGTGTTCCTCCCTCCTTCGGCCGGCGCCGTGCCGGCCGTCGCGCCCTCATCGTTCGCGGCATCGACGGTGAGCGCGAGACCGTCGAGCCGGGTGACCACGACGCGCGCGCCGGCGGGCAAGGTGCTGCCGTCGGACGTGGTGGCCTTCCATTCCTCGGATGCCACGCGGACGATCCCTTTGGGGTCGAGGCCTCGTCCGATGACGACGCCTTCCTTGCCCACCACCGCTTCGGGTCCTTGCGCGGGCGCCATGTGCCGCATCTTCAGCACCTTGGTCAGGACCAGGAAGAAGAACGCCCCGACGAAGATGGCGATGAGCGCGATGACCGCCGGCGATACCGAGACACCCTGCGAACGGTCGTAGAGGAACCACCCACCGAGGACGAGGCACGCGAGCCCCGCGAAGCCCCAGATGCCGAAACCGGGAGCGTGGAGCTCCACGATCATCAACACGACCGCGGCGATCAACAGCGCGATCCCGACCAGCTGGACCGGCAGCAAACCGAACGAGACGACGGACAGGATCAGCAGGATCGTGCCGATCGTGCCGGAGAACACGTGGCCCGGGACCAAGAGCTCGAGGACGATCAACGCCAGTCCGACCCAGAAGAAGATGAAGGCGAGGTTGGGGTCGAGCAGGGAGTGCAGGAACCCGATGAACCCGCCCATTGGCTCGTCCTCCAGCACCCAGTCCTGCGTGTCGAGCGTGGTCGTGGTGCCGTCGCCGAGCCGGACCTGTCGGCCGTCGATGTCGACGAGGACCTGTTCGGCGGTGGGGGCGATCGCATCGATCACGTCGTCGGACAGCGCGGCCTCCGCGGTGATGCTCTCGGCCGATCGGACGAACGACTCGGCCTTGTCCGCATTGCGTCCGTACGTCTCGGCGAGGCTCCTGATGTAGGCGGCCGCATCGTTCACCGCCTTGTCCGAACCGATCGCGCCGCTGAGACCGACGGGGGTGGCAGCGCCGACGTTGGTGCCGGGCGCCATGGCGGCCACGGGACAGGACAGGAGCACGAACGCCCCGGCCGAGGCGGCCCGAGCCCCCTGCGGCGAGACGTAGCAGATCACCGGCACCTTCGAGTTCAAGATCGCCTGAGTGATCTGGCGCATCGAGGAGTCGAGGCCCCCAGGGGTGTCGATCTGGATCATCACCGCGGGAGCCGGGTCGTCACCGTTGGCCACCGCGATCCCGTGTTCGATGTAGTCGGCCAGGAAGGGGTCGACCACGCCGTCCAGATCCAACACCGGGACCGGTTCGGCCGATCCATCCTGCGCGCCGGCGGTCCCCGCGAGCATGAACGCGCCGGTCATGGCGATCAGGATCGCCGTGACCATCTGCTGCCCAGTTCGTCTCGCGTTTCGCATGAACATAACCCTGGTTCGCCACATATGGAGAGTTGGTTCGAACCGAGCGTAATCGGGCCGCGAACCCTGTGCAGAGGTTCTCGCCTGGTCGATAATCGGTCGGGCGTGTCGCACGGCGTGCAGGCCCGCAAGCCTCGACCAGCGCGAGCTCCGTATATCGAAGGGACACCGGGTGCAGGCTCGGAACGACGGTCCACTCCTCCCACGAGAGGAACAGCAACTGATGGAAGGGCTCCTCGCGGGCAATGACGACGCCATCCGCACGCTGTATGCGCGGTTCGGTCGTCCCGTCTATTCCCTGGGACTTCGCCTGCTCGGAACCCGGGAGTCCGCCGAGGAGCTCACCCAGGACGTGTTCCTCACCGCATGGCGGAAAGCGGCCCGGTTCGACCCGGCGCGTGGACGCCTGTCCACCTGGCTGATGACGATCGCGCACAACCTCGCCGTCGACCGGCTCCGGCGGGAGACGGGCGTGTCTCGCCCCACCCTGGTCCTCGTCGATGAGGTGCCCGACGCCCCCGGCCTCGATGAAGAGGCCGTCCTGATCGAACGCGACTCGGCGTTGCGGGCCCTGGAGTCCCTCTCGCCGACGGAGCGCCTGCTGGTGGGCCGGGCCTACTTCCGCGGACAGACCGCCCGCGAGATCGCTGAGGCCGATGGCATCCCCCTCGGCACGGTCAAGACCCGGCTCCGCTCGGCGATGATCAAGGTGCGCAAGGCCAACGAGGGCAAGGACCTGCTGTGAACTGCGTCACCGTGCGGGACGGTCTGACGGAGCGTGCGCTCGGCACCCTGCCCGCTCGCGAGCGCGCGAGCATCGACCGGCATCTGGTGTGGTGCGCCGCCTGCAGGAAGGAAGCCGCCGAGATGGAGAGCGCGGCGGCCGTCTTCGCGTTCGGTGTCGATCAGACCGAACCCGACACCGAGCTCGAGGCCTCGGTGGTCGCCGCGATCAACCACGCGTCGGGCCGACGAACCGCTCACGCGGCTCCGCGCCGAGGCCGGCTCGCGGTCGTCGCGGTCCTCGCCTCCATGCTCGCCGTGAGCGGTCTGGGCTGGGGCGCCGTGATGGCCGGCAGGGCTGCGCGTTCGGACGAGGCGGCTTTGGTCACCACCCTCCGCCAGCAGAGCGCCGCCGAGAAGTTCTCGCGGATCCTGTCGTCGGCCGAGTTCGCAGACCCGGAGGGCGAGGTGTTCCTCGGCACGCTCGGGCCTGCCAACGAAGGCGGGGGTGGCGGCAGTGCGCTCACGCTGGTCTCGCCCACGATCACCGACATGGCCGTCGTGCTCGTCAACGGCGTGCCGCCGGCGGAACGCAAACACGTGCCGTTCACCGTGTGGCTCCGTGGCCCCGACGGCGCATCGATGGCGGCCGGCCGGATCGACGAACTGGACGCCGCCGGGTCCGGGATCATGTGGCAGGACATCGACCGTGACCTCGGCGTGTTCGATCGCGTCGTCGTGCGCGACGCCGATGGTCATGCCGTGATGCGTGGGATCATCGCCACCCGGGCTCCGGTGTCCTCGCCGAGTCCCTGACGGCCCACGCCCGGCGCCTCGCGCGCCGATGGGTATCCTCGGCCCCATGCGATTCGGGCTGAGCCTGCCGCACTACGGATTCTCCCTGCCGGGGTCGGCGCCCATCACGTTCGAGGCCATGGCGGCGTGGGCGAACCGGGCGGAGGAGCTCGGGTTCGATTCGGTGTCGATCTCCGACCACTTCTTCTATTCGTTCGGGCGCTACGGTGCCGACCCGGAGCCGATCGCCTCCCTGGAGCCCATGACGGCGCTCGCCGGGCTTGCCGCGGTGACCGATCGCGTCCGCCTCAGCACGCTGGTCCTGTGCGCGCCGTTCCGGCACCCGTCCAACCTGGCGAAGATGGCCGCCACGATCGATCAGCTCTCCGGCGGGAGGCTGGATCTCGGGATCGGAGCGGGCTGGCTCGAACAGGAGTTCTCGGCGTTCGGGTATCCGTTCGGCACCGTGGGCGAGCGGTTCGAGGCGATGGAGGAGACGCTCCAGGTGCTCGAGGCGCTGTTCTCGGGAGCGCCGGCGACCTTCGACGGACCGACGGTCATGCTCCGTGATGCCCGGCTCCTCCCGGGATCGGCGCAGGAGCCGCGGATCCCCGTGTGGGTGGGCGGCAAGGGCGGACCGCGACTGCTGCGCCTGGCGGCCCGGCATGCCGACGGCTGGAACGCCGTGTGGCGTTGGTCGCCCGAGGCTTACGCCGAACGGGTTGCGGCCGCCAGGCAGATCTGCGAACGGGAAGGGCGCGACCCCGCCACGTTCCGTCTCTCGGTGGGGCTCTCCTGCCTGCTGGGTGAGGACGACGCCGCCGCACGGGCGGCGTTCGAGCGAGGGCGGGCCGCGATGCCCGGCGATGCGATGGCCGCCGAGACGGACGGCTCGTGGCGCGCCGATACGCTCTCCGGCACGCCCGAGCAGGCACTGGAGCGGCTCCATGCGTTCGAGGCGCTCGGGGTGGAGGAGGTCGTGATCGCCCCATGGGTGTTGCCGTTCGCGATCCCGGAACCGGAACAGGTGGAGCTCTTCGCCGAGCGGGTGATGGGTCCCTACCGGGCGGGCGGCTGAGGATGGAACCTGCGGCGGCGGTCCTCACCGTGCTGGAGGCGGCTGACGGGCCGCTGCACTGGACGGTGATCCAGGACCGGGCCCTGCGTGCCGGCTACCTCGATCCGTTCGAGACCCCGGATGTGCGTGCCGTGGTGGGGCGCACCCTGCGTGAACTCGCGAGCGCGGGGACGATCGTCAGGGTCGAACGGGGCACGTACCGGTCGGCCTGAGCTCCCGTCAGGCCGGCTTCTTCCGCGGACGACCACGTTTCTTCGGGGCTGCGGAAGCCTTCGGCTTGGCGCTGCCGACGACGGCCTTCCGTCGTCCGGGCCGCGGTTTGCGCGCGCCGGCGATCGCCTCGTTGACATGGGTGCTGCAGAGGTCCTTCACGAAGTTTCCTCGTGCGACCTTGATCGTGATCGTCTCGGCCGCCGGTCGTCCGCACGTGTCGCAGACCAAGATCGTCTTCTCCGCCATGATGGGTTCCCTTCGCGCTCGCCGTGTGGGAAGGATACGTCGCCGCCCGGCCTCGGGCGGCGCTCGCCGGCTCAGCGCCGATAGGCGATCGGCGAGAATCGTTCGAGCTTCTCGAACCGATGCTCGGCCTCGACCCATCGCACCGTGCCCGACCTGGACCGCATCACCATGGAATGGGTCGTGGCGCCGTCGGGCCAGTAGCGAACCCCTCGGAGCAGGTTGCCCTCGGTGATCCCGGTGGCCGCGAAGAACACGTCGTCGCCGCTGACGAGGTCGTCGGTCGACAGTACGGCGTCGACGTCGTAGCCATCGTCGACGAGCTGTTGTCGCTCGTCGTCGTTGCGTGGGGCGAGGCGTCCCTGGATGGCTCCACCGAGGCATTTGAGCGCGGCGGCGGCGATCACCCCCTCGGGCGTGCCGCCGATCCCCATGAGCAGGTCGATGCCCGACCGGGGGGCCGCGGCGGCGATGGCGCCCGCGACGTCGCCGTCGCTGATCAGATACACGCGAGCGCCGACGCTGCGGATGGCGCCGATGAGGCCCTCGTGGCGGGGCCGGTCGAGGACGGTGACGCTGACCTCTTCGGGCCGAACGCCCTTGGCTTTGGCGACCAACCGGACGTTCTCTTCGGGGGGGGCGGTGATGTCGATCACGTCGGCCGACTCGGCGCCGGCGGCGATCTTCTCCATGTACACGGCCGCTCCGGGGAAGAACATCGTGTCGCGGGGAGCGAGCGCGATCACCGCCACCGCGTTGGGCTGGCCGAGGGCCGTGAGGGTCGTTCCGTCGACGGGGTCGACCGCCACGTCGACCCCGGGGCCCTCGCCGTTGCCCACTTCCTCGCCGTTGTAGAGCATCGGCGCTTCGTCCTTCTCACCTTCGCCGATCACGACGGTGCCGTGCATCGAGACGGTGTCGATCATCAGGCGCATCGCGTCGACGGCGGCCTGGTCGGCCGCGATCTTGTCGCCGTGGCCGATCCAACGGCCGGCGGCCAGCGCCGCCGCCTCGGTCACGCGTGCCAGTTCCATGGCGAGGTTCCGGTCGGGCCGCTGCGAGTCACTCACGTTCGGTGCTCCTTCGAAGGTCGTGGGCGCATGTCGTGCCCGAAACGCAATCCTACGCGCCGGTCACGGGGTCCGGGCTCGGCGGTCGAGGCGCCGGCGCCAGGCCGCGTTCGGCGTACCAGGCCAGGGTGCGGCGGACGGTCATCTCCAGGGGGGTGTAGCGCAGATCGAGCGCGCGGCGCGCCAGCGATCCGTCGTAGCGATGGCCGTGCAGCAGGGTGCGAAGCATCTCGGGGCAGACGGTGGATCCCCTGCCCATCAGGCCCGCCACGCCGCCCGCCACCGTGCCCGCGACGGACACCACCGCGCGCGGCGCGAACCGTACCCGGGCCGGCCGGCCGCAGACCCGCCGCAGCAGTTCGATCGCCTCGCTCACCCGGATCGAGGCGCCGTTGATGAGGTAGCGCTCACCCGGTGCGCCGTGTTGCTCCGCCAGCAGGTGCGCCTCGGTGCTGTCGTCGACGTCGACGATCGACACGTACGTGTCCACCAGGACCGGAAGGCGACCGTTCACGAGATCCAGGAGCAAGCGGGAGGACCCGCCGATGCGGCCCGGTCCCTGCACGGAGGAGGGGTTCACGCAGACGACCGGCACGCCGAGTTCGGACCCCAACGCGAGGACCTTGCGCTCGGCGAGCAGCTTCGAGCGCTCGTATTGCGAGAGGAAGCTGCCGCGGTGCGGGGTGTCCTCGCGGCCGATCACCCCGGCGGCCTCGCCGATCGTGGCGGCCGACGAGGTGTGGACG
>JBKPMF010000224.1:0-3446 GCA_046732015.1 Actinomycetota bacterium | reverse complement strand
CGACGCCACGTTCTACCTGTGGGTGAAGGTGCCCGGGGGCCAAGCATCGCTCGACTGGGCTATCGCGCTGTTGGAACGTGGCGGGCTGATCGTGGCGCCGGGCTCGTTCTTCGGGCCGGAAGGAGAGGGGTACGTGCGCATGGCTATGGTGCCGACGGTGCAGGAATGCGAGCGAGCCGCCGGCATCCTGGACGGCCTGCTGCAGGAGGTGTCGGCGTGAGCGACGTGCTCGAGCTCGCCGAACGCGTCGAGCGCTCCTGGAAAGCCAACACGACCGGCGAAGCCATCGACGCCGAGGCGGTGGAGACCGCGATCGGCCTGCTGGATCGCGGCGAGATCCGCGTCGCCGAACCCGATGGTGCCGGCGGCTGGACCGTCAACCAGTGGGTGAAGCAGGCGGTGCTGCTCTACTTCCGGGTGCGGGGGATGACCTCCACCGAATCCGGACCCTTCGAGTACCACGACAAGGTGCCGCTCAAGCACGGCTACGACGACCTCGACGTGCGGGTCGTGCCGCCGGCCACCGCTCGGTACGGCGCGTTCCTTTCACCGGGAGTGGTGCTGATGCCGAGCTACGTGAACATCGGCGCCTGGGTGGGCCCCGGCACCATGGTCGACACGTGGGCCACCGTCGGCTCGTGCGCCCAGATCGGCGCCGACGTCCACCTGGCTGGGGGCGTAGGCATCGGCGGCGTGCTCGAACCGCTGCAAGCAGCGCCCGTGGTGATCGAGGACGGGGCGTTCATAGGGTCACGCTGCATCGTCGTCGAGGGCGTGCGGGTCGGCGCCCGCGCCGTCCTGGGAGCCGGCGTGGTGCTGACGGGGAACACCCCGGTGATCGACGTGACGGGCGCTGCACCGGTCGAGCACCGGGGGAGCGTGCCCGCTGACGCGATCGTCGTCCCCGGCACCCGTCCGCGCTCGTTCCCCGCGGGGGACTACGGGCTTCCGTGCGGCCTGATCATCGGGTTCCGGAGCGAGGCCACCGACGACAAGGTGCGGCTCAACGACCTGCTCCGTGACTTCGGCTCCTCCATGGGATGACGGACGAACGCGCTCCCGGTCGCGAACGGCGTCGCCCCCCCGAGGCGACCACCCTCGAGTCGCCGCTGTCGGCGACCTGGCGACCGTCCGTCCGGGAGAAGGCTGTGCTGGTGGGGATCGGCCCCGGCATCGCGGAGGCCGACCTCGACGAGCTGAGCGCACTGGCCGATTCGGCCGGGGCGGAGCCCGTGGCTCGCGTCGTGCAGTCGCGCACCGAACCCGACCCGGCCACGTGGATCGGGCGAGGCAAGCTCGAGGACCTGCACACCGAGGTCCATCGCAACGACGCGGCGCTGGTGATCTTCGACCAGGAGCTCACGCCGGGCCACCTGCGCACCCTGGAATCGCGCCTGGGGGTCAAGGTGATCGACCGGACCGCGTTGATCCTGGAGATCTTCGCGCTGCACGCCCGGAGCCGCGAGGGGAAGGCGCAGGTGGAGCTCGCCCAGCTGAACTACCTCCTGCCACGCCTCCGTGGCTGGGGAGAGGCGATGAGCCGTTCCGGCGGCGGCATCGGCACACGGTTCGGTGGCGGCGAGACGAAGATGGAGGTCGACCGCCAGCACCTGCAGCGCCGGATCTCCAAGCTCCGGCGCGATATCCGCACGATGGCCAAGACCCGCGAGACCAAGCGTTCGCGTCGCCAGGCCAGCGGTATCCCGCAGGCCGCGATCGCCGGCTACACCAACGCCGGCAAGTCCACCCTGCTGAACCGTGTCACCGGAGCCGACGTGCTCGTGGCGGATCAGCTGTTCGCGACCCTGGATCCCACCGTGCGACGGCTGAAACTTCCGGGCGGTCGACGATGCACGGTCAGCGACACGGTGGGGTTCGTGGGGAAGCTGCCGCACGACCTCATCGAGGCCTTCCGGTCCACGCTGGAGGAGGTCACGTTGGCGGAGCTGGTCGTCCACATCGCCGACGCCGCTTCACCGCATCTCGACGAGCAGATCGACGCTGTCCGAAGGGTGCTGGCCGAGATCGGCGCGGGCGACATCCCCGTGGTGCTGGTCCTGTACAAGATCGACGAGGTGCGTGGCTCTGACCGGGCTCGATTGGCCCGCCGCCACCCCGGATCCGTACCGGTGTCGGCGTTGACGGGCGAAGGGATCGACGGGCTCGTTCTCACGCTGGACGAACGACTGCCGCATCCGCCGGTGGAGGTGGAGCTCCTGGTGCCCTACGGCCGTGAGGACCTGACGGCGAGGCTGTACCGGGACGCCGAGGTGCTCTCCACGCGCCACGACCCCTCGGGCACCGTGGTGCATGCGCGCGTGGGATTGCGCGAGCTGGCGGCCGTGCGCGAGTTCGTGCGCTCGGAGCGTCGCACCCAGGCCGGCTGACCCGTCGGCTCAGGACTCCGGCGCACCCACGCGCCAGATGGCGGCGTCGGCCCACGGGCCGACCATGACGGTGTCCGGGTCGGTCCCCGTTGCCTCGGCCATGCGGAGGGCCAACATCTGGCCCCTCACGCTGAGCGGGATCTGCGCGAGCAACGGATGCAGGTCGGCGGGCTCGTGGATGGTGGAGACCGCGACCCCGGCCGCCGAGGCGGCGGACGCCACGGAACCGAGCAACGCCTCGTCCGGGGGGTCGAGGACGACGAGGCGGTCGCGATCGTCCAGCGGCACGGCCTGGCCGTGCAGCAGGTACTCCACGTCGAAGCCTTCGGCGGCGATCCGAGCCGCCTCCCGGGACTTCAGAGCGGATTCCGAGGCCGTGGTGGCCGTGATGCCGGAGGCCGTGAAGACCAACAGCCGTTTCGGGGCATCGATGCCGTCGATGCCAGGGTGCTCGACCGCGGCGGCCACGGCATCGGGGATCGCGGCGATCGCGTCGTCCGTGATGGTGTCCGCGCCGAGGTCCTTGGCCAGCTTCGCCAAGACGAACAACGTCGCCGTGTAGCTGGCCGTGTAGGTCTCGGACGTCTCCTTGGGGACGGTCTCGATGGAATGGGGCAGGCCGGCCCCACGGCGGGTGATCGTGATGGTGTCGATGCTGTGCTCGAACGCCAAGGCGCGGGCGGCCAGCGCGTACGCGGTCTCGCCCGTGTGGCTGATCACGACGATCGAGTCGTGGGGTCCGATCACGGGTGCCGTGGTGACGAACCGCATGGCCGGCACCACCGTCGCGGCCCTGCCGGCCTCGGCGAGCAGGGCGGCGCCCAGTTCGGCCGCATGCAGGCTCGAGCCGGTGCCCACCAGCCAGATGCGATGGGCCCGGTGGAGCCCTTCGGCCGCGATGTGCACCTGCGACCGGGTCTCGTGGGACGTCAGCAGATCGCGGAGCGCATCCGGTTGCGAGCGGATCTGCTGCTCCAGGTTCGTCGTCATCTCGCTCTCCTCATCAATCCCACCCTCTGCGTGGCGGAAGCCTACCCGGCGGAGCGGGGAGATCAGTGA
>JBKPMF010000223.1:0-2335 GCA_046732015.1 Actinomycetota bacterium | reverse complement strand
AAGTTCGGCTACGTCGATGTGCGGTTCGGCTCGGGGGTCGTGTCGATGTTCCTCCCATGGGTGGTCGGTGTCCGAGCTGCCAAGGAGATGCTCTTCACGGGCGAGGACCGCATCCCGGCCGAGGAGGCGCTGCGGATCGGTTTGGTGAACCGGGTCGTGCCCGCGGACGAGCTCGATGCCGCCAGCCTGGGTCTGGCCGATGAGATCGCCAAGAACGAGCCCTTCGTCGTGCAGACCACGAAGCGTGCCGTGAACCGCGTCTGGGATGTCGCGGGCTTCCGGGCGGCGATGGCGGCCAACGTCGAGCTCGACGTCATGATCGAGACGGCGAACCTGCCCACGCGAGACGAATTCCGTCGCATCACGAACGAGCAAGGCCTCAAGAAGGCGATCGAGTGGCGCGACGCGAAGTTCCGTGGTGCCCAGGGATGAGTGGCTGGAACCTCCAGCCCTTGCTGGCACCGCGATCGATCGCGATCGTGGGCGCCTCGGAATCGCCCGATAGCTGGGCGCCCGAGATCGAACGTTCGCTCCGTCACCTCGGCTACGCCGGCGAGCTCTACCCGATCAACCCCAAATACGACGAGGTCTGGGGCCGGCCGTGCTTCGCGTCGATCGCCGACCTGCCGAAAGGCGTCGACCTCGTGGTGTTCGTGGTGCCGGCGAGGGTCGTGGTGCGCATGATCGACGACTGCGGGGCCCGTGGCGTCCGTGGCGTGATGGTCGTCTCTTCCGGGTTCGCCGAGGCGGGCGAGGAGGGCGTCGCCCTCCAAGCACAGCTGCGCGAGGCGGCCTTGCGCAACCGGCTCCCGATCCTGGGCCCGAACGTGGAGGGATTCGTCAACTACGTTGACCATGTCGCGCCCTACGGCACCACGCCGCCGCCGAACCCGGTCGCCGGATCGATCAGCGTGATCAGCCAGTCGGGCACGGTGGCGTGGGCCATGAACCAGCTGGCGTCCGATCGCGGCGTCGGCCTGCGGATCATCCTGGGGGTCGGCAACGAGGCCGTGCTGGGGCTGGGCGACATGTTCGCGTGGGCTGCCGCCGATCCCAAGACCAAGGTCGTCACCAGCTACATCGAAACGATGCGCGACGTCGAGGGCATCGGCCGAGGCCTGGAAGCGCTCCGGAAGGCCCGCAAGCCCGTGCTGATCTGCGCGCCCGAAGGACGCAGCGAGGCGGCACGTCGCTCGATCGTGGCCCACACCGGAGCGCTCGCCGGCAACACCGGCCTGCGTGATGCGTGGCTGCGCGGCCACGGCGTCGTGCTGGTCGAGGACCCCGTGGAGATGTTCGAGGCGGCGGTGCTGCTGAGCCACGTGAAGAAGCTCCGGACGGACGGCGTGGCGGCCGCGCTGCAATCGGGCGGGGCCTGCACCCTGTTCGCCGAGGCCGCGGGAGCCGCGGGAGTGTCCCTGCCGGAGTTCTCGTCGAGGACGAAGACGAAGCTCAAGAAGGTGTTGCCGCACTACGCCTCGCAGAACAACCCGCTCGACGTCACGGGCCAGGCCGCGGTGGAGACCGACATGTACTGCGGCGCGCTCGAGGCGTTGGCGAACGACCCTTCGGTGGGCTTGATCGCGTTCGACGCGTTCCCTCCTCGGCTGGCGGGCGAGACGCCCTGGGCGGATCCGGTCCTGGAGAAGGCCGTCGAGCTCCAGCGTAGGACCGGGGTGGCGTTCGCCAGCGTGGCGATGAGCCCGCTCGCCTACATCCCCGAGGCGAGGGCGTTCACCGCGACGTGGAGGCAGCTGCCGTTCCTGCAGGGACACCGTGCTTCCAGCGGGGCGATCCGTGCGCTGATCCGGTTCCAGTCCTCGAACGGGCGGGCGATCGCCGATCGCCCCGCCCACCCGAACCGGGCGAAGGCGCTCCGGGTGCTCCGGGGGAAGTCGGGTGCCGTCGATGAGGCGGACGGCGCGAAGCTGCTCGCCTACTACGGTGTCCGCCGCCCGAAGGAACGGGCCGTGGGCACACCCGCCCAGGCGGCGGCGTTCGCCCGCACCATCGGGTTCCCGGTGGCCGTGAAGGCGCTGGCGCCGGAGATCCCCCACAAGGCCAAACTCGGTGGGGTGAAGCTCGGCCTGCGCACGCCGGTCGATGTCGAGGTGGCGGCCGCCGAGGTGCTCCAGGCTGCGGCACGAGCCGGCGCCAGAGCCCCGCAGGTGCTGGTCCAGGAGATGGTGAGTGGCGCGGAGGTGCTGGTGGGGGCGGTGGTGGACGAACGGTACGGCGCCCTGATCACGGTGCGTCCCGGGGGGGCCATGGCCGAGGCCGGCGACGCTGTGTTCGTCCCGTGCCCCCTCACGGCGAAGCAGGCGCTGGACTACCT
>JBKPMF010000222.1:0-12239 GCA_046732015.1 Actinomycetota bacterium | reverse complement strand
GCGCTACGTTGACCCGACCACAGCCAGCCAGTACAAAGAGGTGCAGATGGCGCAGACGTCGATGTCCGTCCAGGGGAAACGGTCAGGGGCCTCGCCCGTCCGCTTCGGCACCATCCTGTTCCTTGCCTCTGAACTGCTGTTCTTCGGCGGACTGTTCGCGGCGTACTTCGCCCTGCGGGCGCAGACCTCGCCGTGGCCGCCCGGAGGCGTGGAGCTGGATGTTCCGCTCTCTGCCGTGGCCACCGCCCTCCTGCTGATCTCGAGCTTCACGTTCCACGCCGGCGTCTCTGCCGCCGAACGAGGCCGGCTCGATCGGTTCCGGCCATGGCTTTGGGTGACGATCGCGTTAGGCACCGGCTTCGCGGTCATCCAGATCTACGACTACCTCCACCTGAACTTCGAGGTCTCCAGCAACGCCTACGGCACGATGTACTGGGCGATGACGGGCATGCACGGGCTCCACGTCGTTGCCGGCCTGATCCTCATGCTCGTCGTGGCGATGCGGACCTCGTGGGGCGCTTATCGCAACGGGAACGTGGACGGCCTCCATGCCGCCGCCTACTACTGGCACTTCGTCGATGTCGTCTGGGTCGCGTTGTTCGTGACCCTCTTCCTCTTGCAATGACGCGATGACCAGGGACCGCGTCGAGGCCCGTCTGCTCTCCCGGATCCTACGGATCGGGCTGCTGCTCGCGCTGCTCGGCCAGATCGCCTGGTCGTTCAGGCCCGAGCCGAGCCGGGCACAGACCGATCAGCAGGCGCAGGGACAGGCGCTCTACGAGGCCAACTGCTCCACCTGCCACGGCCTCCAAGGTGAAGGCACCGCGAACGGCCCCAGCCTGCAGAACCTCGGCCCGGCGGCCGTCGACTTCATGCTCAGCACCGGCAGGATGCCGCTGGCCAACCCCGGCGACCAGCCCGTGCGCGCAGAGCCGAAGTTCACCCCCGACCAGACCGCCGCGATCGTGGCCTACGTGGAGACGATCGCCCCCGGTGGAGAACCGATCCCCACGGTCGACCCCGCCGCCGGGGACCTCGCGCGCGGGGCCGAGGTGTTCCTCAACACCTGCGCCGGCTGTCACGGCGCCGGGGCGACGGGTGACTCCGTGGGTGGCGGACAGATCGCCCCGACGATCAACCCGGCCGATCCCACGCAGATCGGCGAGGCGATCCGGATCGGACCCGGGGTGATGCCCCGCTTCGGGTCGGAGACGATCGATCAGGCCGACCTGGACTCGCTGGCGGCCTACCTGCTGTGGATCCGCGACCACGGCGAGGACGGCGGGCTCCAGCTGGGACGGGTGGGCGCGGTGGCTGAGGGCCTGGTCATCGTGGTCGTCGGGCTGGGCCTCATGATCCTGTTCCTGCGGCTGACGGGAGCCAAGACGTGAAGCGGGCCGAACGACTGGTCGCGGTCGCCTTCGTGGTGGCGATCATCGCCGCACTCGCGCTGTTCGTCGTCTACGTCCGCGGCGGGAACGCGCAGGCCGAGGGGGCACTGCTGTTCCTGGCGCTCGGCGGCATCGGCGTCGGCATGACGGTGTGGGCGACGCAGCTGATGCCGCGGTTCCGCGACGAGACCCACCCTCGCCGCCACGACGAGCCCGCCACCCAGCAGGAGATGGACGCCGCCGTCGACGACATGGGATCGGGGGTCGAGGAGATCCGGCGTCGGCGCTTCCTCTCCCGTCTGCTCGCCGGAGCCGCGGGGGCGCTCGGACTCGCGGCGCTGATCCCGATCCGGTCCCTTGGCAGCGCGCCGGGGTCGTCGCTGTTCACGACCCAGTGGACGGAGGGCGCGCGCCTCGTGTTGGACGACGGCTCGCCGGCGACGCGCGACACGCTCGAGGTGGGCTCGTTCACGACCGTCTTCCCCGAAGGGTTCGTCGGCTCGGCGGATTCCCAGGCGGTGCTGATCCGCGTCGAGCCCGGCCAGCTGCAGCTCCCGCCCGACCGGCTCGCCGGTGCGCCGGAGGGCCTCGTCGTGTACTCGAAGATCTGCACCCACGCCGGATGTCCGCTGGGCCTCTACCTGGCCGAGACGCATGAGCTGCGGTGCCCGTGCCACCAATCCACGTTCGACGTGCTCGACGGTGCCGAGCCGGTCTACGGCCCGGCACCGCGACCGCTGCCCCAGCTGCCGATCGAGATCGACGCCGACGGCGGCCTGCGAGCCACCGGTGACTTCACCGCTCCCGTGGGCCCGAGCTTCTGGGACGGGCCATGATCGTCCGACGACTGATCGACGGGGTGGATGAGCGGCTCGACTCGACCTCGTTCCTGCGCAGGAACCTGCACAAGGTCTTCCCCGACCACTGGTCGTTCATGCTGGGCGAACTGACGCTGTACAGCTTCGTGCTCCTGCTGCTGACCGGCACGTTCCTGAGCATGTTCTACGTGGCCTCACCCGAGACCACCACCTACACCGGGCCGTACGCCCCGATGGTGGGTCGCACGGTGTCTCTGGCCTACGACTCGGTGTTGCGCCTCTCGTTCGAGGTCCGTGCCGGGCTGGTGATGCGCCAGACCCACCATTGGTCCGCCCTGATGTTCATGGCGGCCATGGTGGCGCACCTGGTGCGCGTGTTCTTCACCGGTGCCTTCCGCAAGCCGCGCGAGATGAGCTGGCTGATCGGCGTCACGATGCTGGTGAGCGGGATCGGCGCCGGGTTCACCGGCTATTCGCTGCCCGACGACCTGCTGTCGGGAACCGGGCTCCGCATCATCTACTCGGCGGTGCTGTCGATCCCGCTGATCGGCACGTGGCTCGCCTACCTCTTCTTCGGTGGTGAGTTCCCGGCCTCCGAGCTGTTGCCCAGGTTGTTCGTGATGCACGTGCTGTTCATCCCCGCGCTGTTGGTCGGGCTGCTGTCGGCGCACCTGGCCCTGGTGTGGCGCCAGACGCACACGCAGTTCCCCGGGCCGGGGACCACCGAGGAGACCGTCACCGGCACGCCGGTGTGGCCCAAGTTCGCGTTGAAGGCGATCGGCTTGGCGTTCGTGACGTTCGGTGTGCTGACGATGCTTGGCGGCCTGGTGCAGATCAACCCGATCTGGCTCTACGGACCGTTCCAGCCCTACAACGCGCCGTCACCGGCCCAGCCCGACTTCTACGCCGGCTGGCTCGAAGGCCTGTTGCGCCTGTGGCCCAACTGGGAGTTCCACCTGTTCGGTCACACGATCGGCGAGCTGTTCCTCCCGGCGGTCGTGGTGCCGGGGATCATCTTCACGGTGCTCGCGCTCTGGCCGTTCCTGGAGGCCCGCGCCAAGCGCGACACCGCCACGCACCACTACGCGCAGCGACCGCGTGAGGCGCCGCTGCGGAGCGCGTTCGGCGCCGGGGGCATCGCCTTCTTCGTGCTGCTGATGCTCGCCGGCTCGAACGACGTCCTGGCCAAGTTCCTCCAGGTAGAGGTGGACACCCTCAACACGGTGCTGAAGGTGCTGCTGTTCGTCGTGCCCGTCATCGCGGCCGTCCTCACGTGGTGGATCTGCCGCGACCTCCGCGCCCGCGACGAACGCCCGATCGAGGCGCCTTCCCGGGTGATCTTCCGTCGCAACGCCGCCGGTGGATTCGATGAGGAACCCGACCCGTCCACCACCGACCACGAGCGGACCTCGCCATGACGCGTCGCCGCTGGACGGGGCTCGTGGCGACGATCGCGGTCGCGACCACGTCGTGCTCGTCCTCGTTCGGCATGCCGCGGGGCAGTTCGAGCCAGGGCGAGGAGGTCTTCAGCCTGTGGCAGGTCTTCTTCTGGGCCGCGATCGGTGTGGCGGCGATCGTGTACGGCCTGCTGGGCTGGTCGCTCCTGCGCTACCGGCGGCGGCGTAGCGACGATGACGACGCGCTCGGTCGCCAGTTCCACGCGAACATCCCGCTCGAGATCGTCTACACGGCGATCCCGGTGGCGATCGTGGTCGTGCTGTTCACCCTCTCGGTTCGCGGCGACGACCGCGTCTCGGTGGTCTCGGCCGACCCGGACGTCACGCTGCACGTCGAGGCCTACCAGTGGGGATGGCGGTTCTCCTTCCCCGACGAAGGCGTGGTGGTCCTGAGCCATCCGAGCGGGGAGGGCATCCCCGGACCCGAGCTGTTGCTGCCGATCGGTGAGACCGTCCGCGTCGAACTCACCTCCAACGATGTGATCCACGCGTTCTGGGTGCCGGACTTCCTGTTCAAACGCGATGCGATCCCCGGTCACGTGAACGTGTTCGACGTGAGCCCCACGACCGCCGGCACCTACCACGGCGTGTGCTCGGAGTTCTGCGGACTGAACCACGCCTTCATGACGTTCACCGTCAAGGTCGTGTCCCCCGAGGAGTTCGAGCGCTGGCTGGGCGAGCAGGCCACGGAGGCCGCGGCATGAGCCGTGCGCCGATGCATCGCGACGGCCCGGTGGCTTGGCTCACCACCACCGACCACAAGAAGATCGGCATCCTCTACTGCGTCACGGCGTTCGGCTTCTTCCTGGTGGGCGGCACCCTCGCCGACGTGATGCGGACCGAACTGGCCGAGACCGGGCGGCAGCTCGTGACGCCGCAGGCCTACAACGGGCTGTTCACGATCCACGGCATCGTGATGATCTTCCTGTTCGTCGCGCCCTTCGGGATCGGCCTGGCGAACTACCTGATCCCGTTGCAGATCGGCGCGCCCGACATGGCGTTCCCGCGGCTGAACGCGTTGTCGTACTGGTTCTTCGTGGGCGCCGGACTGCTGGTGCTGTTGTCGGGGTTCGCCTCAGCGGGGGGCGGCGCGCAGACCGGCTGGTACATGTACGCGCCGTTATCGGGGCTGCGCTACTCCCCCGGCGTGGGGCCGGATCTGTTGATCCTGGGGCTCGCGTTGGTCGCGATCTCCACGCTGCTGTCGGGCGTCAACGTCATCACCACCACGTTCCTGATGCGCGCGCCCGGCATGACGATGTGGCGCCTGCCGATCTTCACCTGGAACATGGTCGTCACCTCGATCCTGGGGCTGGTGGCGTTCCCGCCCGCACTCGCGGCGTTCGTGCTGCTCCTGTTCGACCGGCGACTCGGTGGCTGGGCGTTCGATCCGCAGGGCGGGGGCGATCCGATCATCTACCAGCACCTGTTCTGGTTCCTCGGCCACCCCGAGGTCTACATCCTCATCCTGCCGTTCTTCGGCGTGATCACCGAGATCATCCCCGTCTTCAGCCGCAAGCCGTTGTTCGGCTACACCGGGTTCGTGCTGGCGACGCTCGCGATCGGCGCGTTGTCCACCGGGGTATGGGCCCACCACATGTTCACCACGGGCGAGGTCGACAACCCGTTCTTCAGCGCGATGACCCTGCTGATCGCGGTGCCGACGGGCGTGAAGTTCTTCAACTGGATCGGCACGATGTGGGGCGGGCGCATTCGGTTCGGTGTGCCGATGCTGTTCTCGGTCGGATTCCTGCTGAACTTCCTGATCGGCGGCGTGACCGGCGTGATGCTGGCGAGCGCGCCGATCGACTACTCGGTGAGCGACTCCTACTTCCTGGTCTCCCACTTCCACTACACGATGATGGGCGGTTCGGTCTTCGGGATCTTCGCCGCGATCTACTTCTGGTGGCCCAAGATGACCGGCTACCTGCTGAGCGAACGCCTGGGCCGGGCGGTGTTCGCCCTGCTGTTCGTGGGGTTCAACCTCACGTTCTGGCCGCAGTTCGTGCTCGGACTGCGCGGCATGCCGCGTCGGATCGTCGACTACGCCGGCGACCTGGGATGGGACACACCCAACCTGGTGTCCTCGATCGGCGCAGGCGTCCTGACGATCGGGGTCCTCACCTTCCTGGCGGACGTATGGATCTCCCGGCGCCGGCGAACGCCGTCCGGGGACGACCCCTGGGGTGGGTACTCACTGGAGTGGGCCACCACCTCACCGCCGCCCGAGCACAACTTCTCCTCGATGCCCCGGATCCGCTCCGAACGCCCCGCGTTCGACCTGCACCACCCGAAGGAACCGAGCATCGATGCGGCGGAGGCCGAGACGCGATGAGGTTCGTGCTCCGCTACTTCGCGTTGCTGTCAGCTTTCGGGATCACGCTCGGGACCATCTACTGGTTCCTCACCTACGAGGTGGTTGGCGCCGTCGTCCTGTGGTGTTTCGGGTTGATGCCGTTGATCGTCGCGACGTGGTGGTGGCGCCAGGGCACCGACGCGGCCACCGAGGCCTCCGACGATCCCGAGGCGTCGCCCTCGGATGCGGCGGGCCACGCCGTGGGGTCGTTCCCGCTGGCCTCGGGCTGGCCGATCTTCCTGGTGCTCGGCGTGATCGTCACCGGCGCGAGCCTCGTCTACGGATTGATCCTGGCGCCGGCGGGTGCGGCGCTCCTGCTGTGGGCGATCGTCGGCCTTGCGCGCGAGAGCCGCCCGTAGGGCGCCATCCGTCAGGTGCGCACGCAGCGCCAGATGCGCAGGCTCCACAGCAGTCGGCTGCCGCGCTTGTGGAGGCTCAGCAGGCCCTCCTTCATCATCCGCGCCGTCGCCGTGGCCTTGGCCACCAGGTCGGGCAGGGGGAACTCCCGCTCGAGCACCGGTTCCATGTTGTCGCCGAACAGCTCGCGGGCGAGCGTGAGGATCGAGGCCTCGTCCTGCAGCGTGCCGGTGGGCAGGTAGAGCCGGCCGCCGGGCGCGAGCGTGTCGCCGATCGAGCCGAGCAGCTTGCGCGGGAGCTCGGCTCCCGTGGGACCACCCGCCGGAACCCGGTCGAACCAGCCGGTGACCGCCGCGAGTTCGTCGGGGATGCCGGACACGTCGCCGATCAACACGTCGGCGCGCACGTCGCGGACCGGTTCGAGCAGATCGCCCTGGCGGAACTCGCAGACATCGGAGAGCCCGAGCATGGCCGCGTTCTCGCGTGCGGCGCTGACAGCCGGCGCGGACAGATCGCATCCGTACACCTTGCCCGCCCCGAGCTTGGCGGCCACGAACGCCAACACCCCGCTGCCGCACCCCACGTCGATCACCGTGTCGCCCGGATTGATCTCCAGTGCATCGGCCAGCGTGCGGCTCGTGGTGGTGGGGCTGAACACCCCCGGACGGACGTGCAGGCTGAACGGACCGGTGCGGCCCTTCCATTCCACCTGGTGGATCGCGGCCTCTGCCATGGTTGGAAGGCTACACGTATGCGGCGCAACGCGGCTAGACGTCGATCGGCTCGAAGATCACGTCGGGCCCGGGCACGAGATCGCCTCGTTCGACGGCGGCCGCATCGGCTTCGAGCCGATCGTGCAGCGCCTGGGTGTGGATGTCGCGATGGCCGTCGGGATAGCGCACGACCCGGCTCGACGCCCGCCGCATCAGCGTGATGGCCCCGTGGGCGTTCCCGCGGAGCAGGTGCACGTACCCGGCACCCATCTGTGAGAGCCCTTTGAAGAACTCTGCCTCGTCGGTGCCGCGAGCCTGCTTCCAGGCGGTCTCCCACGCCTCGTGTGCCGGGAAGAACCGGCGAGCCCGCATCGCCTCCCGGCCAAGCTCATGGTTGCGCTCCATCGACAGCGAGTCGTAGTCCTCCATCTCGAGCTCATTCGTCGCATCCCAGTCCAGGGGGCGACCGAGCGCGTCACGCGGACGTTCGGGCTTCTGACGCTTCTCGCTGGGCATCCCGGTCTTGCCGGTGGCTTCCTCGGGCATGCAGCCATGCTACCCGGGCTCCACGTGGCAGACTCTGCCTGTCATGGAGCGCTACGACGTCATCGTGGTGGGTGGGGGCGCCATGGGCACGGCCGCCGCGCGCAACCTCGCGATGCGCGGGCGCCGGACCCTTCTGCTCGAGCGATTCACGTTCGGCCACGACAAGGGCAGTTCCGGGGGACCCACAAGGATCTTCCGCTACGCCTATCACGCAACGAGCTACGTTCGGATGGCGATGCAGGCCCGTCCCGCGTGGGACGAACTGCAGGAGGCGGCCGGCGAGGACCTCCTGCGCATCACCGGAGGTCTCGACGTGGGACCGGCCGCCCTGCCCCGTGCCGACCTGTTGGAGGCGGCGGGCGCCGCGGTCGAACGATGGTCGGCGGGCCAGGTGCGGGAACGATGGCCGTCGCTGCATCTGCCCGACGACGCCGACATCGTCTACCAGCCCGATGGCGGCGTGGTGCGGGCGGCGCGGACCGTCCAGGTGCAGGCCCGGCTCGCCGCCGAAGCGGGTGCCGACGTGCGCGAGGAGACCACCGTGCGCTCCGTGATGCCGGACGGTGATCGCGCCCGAGTGATCACCGAGACGGACGGGACGTTCGAGGCACCCGTCGTCGTGGTCGCGGCTGGGTCGTGGGCCGCACCCCTGCTCCGCCCCGCGGGGTTCGATCTGGTGCTGCGGCCGAACCTGGAACAGGCCACGTACTTCTCGCAGGCTCCCGAACACGCGCTGCCCACGGTGATCGACTGGCTCACCGACGAGGCCCATCCCCCCTATCTGGTTCCCGACCCCTTCGAACCCGGGCACTTCAAGGTGGGGCTGCACATGGCCGGGCCACCGACCGACGCCGAGACCCGCACGTTCGACCCCGACCCGGTCCGGGTGGCGGCGGTCCGGCGCTACGTGCGCGAGCGGATCGAGGGCGCCACCGATCTCGACCGCACGGATACGTGCCTGTACACGATCACGCCGGACGAGGACTTCGTGCTCGACCGCGTGGGGCCACTCGTGATCGCCTCGCCCTGCAGCGGGCACGGGTTCAAGTTCGTGCCGTTGTTCGGTCAAGCGATCGCGGACCTGGCGACCGGGGAGCCCACGTCGTTCCCCACCGATGCCTTCCGAGCCGACCGCGCCGCGCTCCAGGCAGGCTAGGAACCCTCGGCGGCGAGGATCTCCAGCGCCTCGCGCATCGCCTCGTAGCGGCGGACCCCCAGCAAACGCTTCGTTCGGGTGTCCATGGTGCCAACCGCCCGCCGGCACTCGGTGGCGCAGCTCCGCCCCTTGGTGGTGAGGCGCACGAGCTTGGCACGCGCGTCGGCGGGATCGACGACCCGCCGGACGTAGCCGCGGACCTCGAGCTCGTCGACGGCCAGCATCATCGCCTGCTTCGAGACGCCGGCGCGCTCGGCGAGGTCGGTGAGCCGGCTCCCACGACGCCGGTCTACGTGGAGGAACACCACGGCGTGACCCGGGCGGACGTCGGCGTAGCCGCGATCGTCGAGCGCGAGGTCGAGTTCGGCCGACACGGTGCGATGCGCGTCGAGCAACAGACGAGCGAGGTCGTTGCCTTCCATCCGCGCATCCTTCCCCATGCCGACGACGATGGTCAAGGTGCTTGACCGACCGTCATGGACCGCCGGCACCCGATAGCCTGCGGTCATGAACATCCAGATCCGTGAAGCGACCCCCGAAGAGTACGCCGAAGCGGGCGCTGTCACCGCGTCGGCCTATCGAGAGTTCGTTCGCGGCGGGGACTGGGAGGACTACCTCGAGTCGATCGCCGACGTCGAGGGACGCGCGGACCGCACCACGATCGTGGTCGCGATCGATGGCGCACGGATCGTCGGCAGCGCGACGCTCGAGCTCACCGATCGCGTGGAACCCGACGACGACCCCGCGCTCGATCCGGCGGAAGCGCACATCCGCATGCTGGGCGTGGCACCCGAAGCACGCCGTCGTGGGATCGCCCGCGCGCTCATGGCCGACTGCATGGATCGCGCGCGAGCCGAAGGCAAGACGTTCCTCACGCTGCACACCACCGAGCGCATGGCGGCGGCCCAGCAGATGTACGAGTCGCTGGGGTTCGTCCGTGGCGCCGACCGCGTGTTCTCCGACGGATTCGTGCTGCTGACCTACCGGGCCGAGCTGTAGCGGCTCAGGCAGCCCCGGACCCGCTGCCGGTACGCACGACCTCGCCGCTGGCCAGGATCACGCCGTCCTCGCACTCGGCCTGCACCAGCCCGCCGCGGAACTGCTGCTGGTACAGCTGGGCGTACAAGCCTTGGCGCGCAAGGAGTTCCTCGTGCGTGCCTCGTTCCACCACCCGCCCGCGGTCGATCACGAAGATCACGTCGGCGCGCAGGATCGTGGAGAGCCGGTGGGCGATCGCGATCGTGGTGCGGCCGTCCATCAATGGCTCCAGCGCCGCCTGCACCAACCGCTCCGAGGTGGTATCGAGCGAGGACGTGGCCTCGTCCAGGATCAGGATGCGCGGATCCTTCAACACCACACGTGCGATCGCGAGGCGCTGCTTCTCGCCCCCGGACAGCTTGTAGCCGCGTTCGCCCACCACGGTGTCGTAGCCCTCGGGAAGCTCGACGATGCGATCGTGGATGTTGGCGGCGATCGCGGCGGCCTCCATCTCCTCCTGGGTGGCGGTGGGCCGCCCGTACATCAGGTTGCGCCGGATCGTGGTGTGGAACAGGTAGGTCTCCTGGGTGACCACCCCGATCAGGTCGCCGAGCGATTCCAGCGCGATGTCGCGGACGTCCAGGTCGTCGATCGCCACCTTCCCCTGCTGCACGTCGTACAGCCGCGGCACGAGATAGGTGATCGTGGTCTTGCCGGCTCCGCTGGGACCCACGATCGCCGCGAGCTGGCCCGGTTCGATGTCGAGCGAGACGTCGTCGAGCGTCCATTCGCGCGGCATCTCGTTGGCGACCTGAACGTCGGTGGGTGAGATCGGCGTGGTGCGCTCCACCGGCTCCTCGTACCGGAAGCGCACGTGATCGAACCGGACCCGGCCACGCACGCTCTCGGGTTCGGGATGGGCGGCGCCGGGCGCGTCCTGGATCTCGTGGTCGAGGTCGAGGTATTCGAAGATCCGATCGAACAGCGCGAACGAGCTGTGGACGTCGGTGGAGACCTGCAGCATCGAGCCGATCGGGAAGAAGAGCCGCGCCTGCAGCGTGGTGAACGCCACGACGTAGCCGTAGTTGATGTTGCCGCCGTTCGTGAGCACCCACCCGCTCACCAGGTAGACCAGGGCCGGTGTGATCGAGAAGAACGTGCCGACCACCGCGAAGAACGAACGTCCGATCATCGTCTGGCGGATCTGCAGCCCGGTGAGGCGCTGGTTCTCCTCTTCGAACCGGCCGATCTCGTGGCGCTGGCGCCCGAACGACTTGGACAGCAGGATGCCGCTGACGCTGAGCGTCTCCTCGGTGATGGAGGTCATGTCGGCCATGGTCTTCTGCGTGCTGGACGAGACCTCGCGACGAGCGCGCCCCACCTTCACGGTGAGCCACAGGAACAGCGGCATCAACGCCAGCGACAAGAGGGTGAGCTGCACCGACAGGATCAACATCGCGATCAGCGTGCTGATGATCGTGACCACGTTGGCCAAGACGTTGGAGGCGGTATCGGTCACGACGTTCTGGACGCCGCCGACGTCGTTGGCCAGCCGCGACTGGATCTCACCGGTGCGGGTCGTGGTGAAGAACCGCAAGGGCATGAACTGGAGATGGGCGTACAGGGAGTTCCGCAGATCCTGCATCACGCGCAGACCCACCAGGTTGGCCATATAGGTCTGACCGATGCCGATGATGCTGGTGATGATCGGCACCGCGATCATCAGGCCGACGTACAGATACAGCAGTGGCAGGTTGGGGCAGGCCTGGCCGGAACAGTTGCCCGGGGGATCGCCGAACAGCGCGTCGTTGAAGACCTTGGCGATCAGGAGCGGGTTGACGACCCCCAAGCCCGAGGTGACGACGATGGCCAGCGCGACGACGGCGACCTTGCGCCGGTAGGGCTTGAAGATGGCCACGACCCGCCGAACCGTCTTGCGGTCGATCGGCCGCTGATCCTGGTCCTCGGGACGCACGGCGAAGAAGCTGCGGTGTCGACCCATGCGGACATGGTAAGCGCCCGCCGAGACACGGCTATTCCCGGGGAACCACCTGCGGAGCTACTCCGCGAAGCAGGTTGCTTCGTGCTCGAGGCTGCGGCGGACATCCCCGGGGTCGGTGAAGGAGGTGTCGTTGCCCGGACCGCCCGACGCCACATCGTCGCCGGCACCGTCGACTGTGGCGACGCACGCATCGTTGCCCGGGCCGCCGCGGACGACGTCCTGGCCCGACGGCCCTCCGTCCAGCGTGGAGTCGTTCCCGCCTTGACCGTTGAGCAGGTCGTCGCCGATCAGCCCGGTGCCGTCGTCGATGCCGCCACCTCCGAAAAGGCGGTCGTCGCCGCCGTCACCGATCAGGGTGTCGCGGCCTTCGGCCCCCGGGCGAGGTCGTCGCCGGCTCCGCCCTTCTTCGCCCTTCAGGAAGTCACCGCCGTTGCCGCCCAAGAGCACGTCGTTGCCGCCCAGCCC
>JBKPMF010000221.1:0-6001 GCA_046732015.1 Actinomycetota bacterium | reverse complement strand
GACCCGGCGAGCCATCGCGGTCTGCCACGAGTGCCCCGTTCGAGCCGACTGCCTCGATTGGTCGCTCGACACCTGCCAGGACGCCGGTGTGTGGGGTGGCATGGGCGAGGAGGACCGGCGCGAGGTCCGGCGGCAGCGACGTCGCGATGCCGCCGCGGCCGGCACCGTCGGGGGTGGATCCGCCCCGGCTGGTGACGACGCCGGGGAACTCGTCAGCGTCGGCTGACGACGCCCGGCTGCCCCGCTTCACGCCCAGCTCGACGGACACAGATCGCTGACGGGACACTCGGCGCACTTCGGCTTCTTCGCCTGACAGAGCGTCCGGCCGTGATCGATGAGCACGTAGGTGAAATCGAACCACCGCTTCCGGGGCACCAACCGCATCAGGTCCTGCTCCACCTTGTCGGGATCGGACTCCTCGCTGAACCCCAGGCGGTTCGCCAGCCGACGCACGTGCGTGTCGACGGCGATCCCCTCGACCGTGCC
This sequence comes from Actinomycetota bacterium, assembly GCA_046732015.1. Classification (GTDB taxonomy): domain Bacteria; phylum Actinomycetota; class UBA4738; order UBA4738; family HRBIN12; genus JAOUEA01. The sequence goes on along the minus strand of JBKPMF010000221.1, from coordinate 5,515 downwards.
GAACGCGTTGCCCATCACGATGTTGGCGGTCTTCCTCGCGACCCCGCGCAGGGTCTGCAGGTCCTCCATCGTGTCGGGCACATTGCCGCCGTAGACGGTGACGATGCGGTCGCAGGCCGCACGGATCGAGGTCGCCTTCTGGTTGAAGAACCCCGTGGGCTTGATGTCGGCCTTCAGCTCGTCCTCGGGCACCGCGAGGTAGTCGGCCGCGTTGCGGTACTTGGCGAACAGCGACGCGGTGACCTCGTTCACCTTCGCGTCGGTGCACTGCGCCGACAGGATCGTCGCGACCAGGCACTCGAGGGGGTTCGTGAAGTTCAGGGCGACGTGGGCGTCGGGGTAGGTCTTCGACAGGATCCGGATGATCGCGGGGGCTCGGTCCTCGATCGGGCTCTTGCGCGTGAGCGCGGGCTTGGTGGCCATGGCCCAACCCTACCGAAGCGGGCCGCTCGCTCAGTCGGTGATGGTGGGCTTGGGTGCCTCGTTCACGGTGAGCGTGAAGACATCGGGTCGGGCGTAGTGACCCACCGGGTCGAACTTGTAGCGCTCCGAGCGCAGCCGCGCGGTGTCGATCCTCGCGGTGAGGATGCCTTCCTCCCCCACGAGCGGGCCGGCCAGCAGCTGGCCGTCGGGGTCGACGATCGCCGACCACCCGTCGTTGCACCAGTCCTCCTCGCCGCCCCACAGCTCGCGCCCGGGCACGTCGGCGGGGACATCGGATCCTCGCAGCAGGGTCGTCACGCCGATCACGAACACCCGTCCCTCGCGGGCGATGTGGCGCAGGGTGGCCACCCAGTTCTCGCCGTTGTCCCAGGTGGGCGCCGTCCAGATCTCCACGCCCTTGGCGTACATCGCGGTCCGCGCCAGCGGCATGAAGTTCTCCCAGCAGATCAGCCCACCCACCCGGCCGAAGGGCGTCTGGTAGACCTCCAGGTCCGAACCGTCGCCCATCCCCCACACCAGCCGCTCGCCGCCGGTGGGCATCAGCTTCCGGTGCTTACCGATCAGCGATCCGTCGGGCGCGAACATCAACTGGGCGTTGTAGAGCGTGCCGCTGTCCCCGAGTTCGTTCACGCCGACGCTGACGTAGGCCTTCGCCGCCTTCGCCGCCTTGCCGATCGCCACGGTGGCGGGCCCGGGCACGGCGACCGACTGGTCCACGAGCCGGTCCATCAGCCCGTCGAACCCACCGTCCCAGGCCGGCGAGCGCCAGACCCAGTCCGGGTAGGTGGGGATGAACGTCTCCGGGAACACGATCAGCTCGGCCCCCAGCTCCGCCGCGTCCTTCGTCCGGTCGATCACCACATCGACGGTGGCGTCGCGGTCCAGGAACACCGGCGTGGCCTGCACCGCCGCCACGGTCACCTCAGGCATCGTTCGCCCTCACGCGCCGCGGACCTCGGCGTTCGGGTCTCGGGCCGGGTCGTCGGTAGGCAGCACGTCGGCCGCCCAGTCGTTCCGCTTCCACTCCGGGACCGGCGTCACGCAGTCCTCCCGTGGAACGAACGCGGAGGTTTCCACTTTCTGCATGCGGTGGATGTAGCGCGGACAGTTGGGGAAGATCTCACGCGCCCGCACCCGGACGACGAACTGCGCCTCGGGCCAGGCGGCGACCAGCGGATCCTCCAGGTGGATCGAGGCCTCGCCGTTGACCCGCATCCGGTGACGGCGCTCGAAGTCGATGAAGAGCATGCCGACGTGCTGGTTGGCGGCGATGTTGCCCATGGACAGGTACATCCCGTTGCCGTTGTAGTTCGGGAACGCCAGCGTGGCATCGTCAACCACCTTGACGAATCCGACGTCACCGCCCTTGTACGACACCTGGGGACGACCCTGCTCGTCGGCCGTGGCGAGGAAGAACATGTCCCGCGACTCGATGAACGCCCGGTCGTTCGCGTCGAACCGGTCGTGCAGCAGGACCTCCTCGATCCGATCGGCCAGGCGCCGTGTGTCGAACCGATCCTGGAGCTCCCGGCTGCGAGCATGGAAGAACGCGTCCGTCTCCATGACGTCACTCCCCTTCCGTGGTCAGCGACAGCTCGAACGCCGAGCCCGGCGGATGCGAGGTCCACGCGTCGGCCTCGAGCACGTGCACGCCACCCACCCCATGGACCGACCACGATCGACCGTCGCCCACCATGGCCGTGTTCTCGTCGATCCCCACCAGTCGATGGCCCTCGGGCACCGAGCCCCGGATGAAATCGGTGAGCCCGGGCGCGTATCCATCGAGCGCGTCCCAGTGCGGAGCGAACCATGAACCGGGGAAGACGCCCAGCCCGGGCTTCCACACGTCGGCGTCGAACTCCTCGCGCGCGCTGTCGAGCGCCGTGTCGCCGAGGCACGCCACGCCGGCGCTGCACCCCGCGTACGCGAGCCCGTCATCCATCGCCGAGCACAGCGCCGTCCAGAACGGGGTATCGAGCAGCACGGACGCCAGGAAGGCCGGATTGCCCCCGGAGAAGAAGGTCGCGGCGGCACCGTCGAGCATCGCGATCAGCTCGTCCCTGGCGGCGTCCTCCCTGGTCTTGAGCGGCACGACGCATGCCTCGATACCCAGCCGTCCGTAATGGTCGAGGCCCTTGTTCGCCCACATGTCGAAGACCTCGTCGCCCTCGGCGGCCGAGGCGGTCGGCAGGATCAACACCGGGCCGGTGGCGGCGCCCGAGCGATCCAGGATCCACCGATCGACCGACTCGGTCCAGGGATCGAACTCGCCCGACCCGAGCAAGGCGTAGGACGGACTCATGCCGGACGCCCCACCAGCGAGGGTCGCAGCTCGCGATCGAGCTGCGTTCCCAGCTCGGCCGCGACGTCGAGCACGAGATCCATCTCGTCGGCCTCGGTACGGAAGTTCACGATGCAGACCCGCAGCGTGAATCGCCCCTCCAGGATGGCGTTCGAACAGAACACCCGGCCGTCCAGCTGGATGCCCGTCATGATCCGCTGGTTCAGCGCCGACAGGTAGGTCTCGCGCGCGTCGGCGTCCAGGTCGGCGGGCAGCCCCGGCGGTACGAACCGGAAGCACGCGATCGACAATCCGACCGGGGCGCACAGTTCGAAGTCGTCCCGTTCCTCGACCCGGGCGCCCAGGTAGCGGGCCAGCGCCGCATCGTGGGAGATCCGTCGCGCGTACGCGTCGCGCCCGTGCGCCAGGAGCGAGACCCACACGCGCAGCGACCAGAACCCGCGGCTGAAGCTGGGGCCGTAGCGGCCCAGGTCGATGCCGTGGCCGGTGGCGTCCTTGTCCTGCACCGTGTAGGCGGCGTAAGCGTCGAAGCTCTCGCGGAGGACCTCCATGTCGCGCACCAGCAGGCATCCCCCCGAGTGCGGCGTGTAGAGCCACTTGTGCGGATCGAAGGCCACCGAATCCGCGCGTTCGATCCCCGCCAACTGCGGGCGCAGGTCGTCGGCGAGCATCGCCGGCCCGCCGTACGCGGCGTCGACGTGGAGCCACAGACCTTCATCGGCGCAGACCTGCGCGAGTTCGTCCAGGGGGTCGATCGCGCCGGTGGACACCGTGCCCGCCGTGCCCACCACGGCGATCGGGTGGATGCCGTCCTCCCGGTCGCGGGCGATCTGGGCGCGGAGCTCGTCCACCCGCATCCGATAGCCGTCGTCGACGGCGATGTGCCGGACGTTCGCGGCACCCAGGCCCAAGGTGTCGGCCGCGCGGTCGCTCACCACGTGCGTCTCGGTGGACAGGTAGAGGCCGAGGGGCGGGCCCGCGGCGACACCCTCGCGGCGAACATCCCAGCCGGCGCGTTGATCGCGGGCGACCTTGAGGCCGATCATGGTCGCCATCGCGCCGCCGGAGGTGAGTTCACCCCCCGCGGCCGGCCCCAAGCCGAAGACGTCGCGTGCGAACCACCGACACAGATGCAGTTCGATCTCGGTGGCGGCCGGACCTAGCAACCACCCGCCGGGGTTCATGTTGAGTCCGGACGCGAGCAGATCTGCGGCCGAGCCCGGCACGGTGCCGGCCCCCGACACGTACGCCATGAACCCCGGATGGCCCGGATACATCGACCACGTCAGGGCGACCTCGCGCAGGTAGGCGATCACGTCCGTCTCGTCCATCGGTTCGTCGGGGACCGGTATCGCGACCGCGTCGCGGACCTGCTCGGCGGTGATCCGGCTCGCCACCGGCCGCTCGCGCATCCCGGCCAGGACCTCCTGCCAGATGTCGGCCGTGGCGTCGACGAACCCGCGCCCGCGCTCGGCGCTCCAATCGAGATCGCGAACGGGTTCGGGGCGTTCGGCCATGCTCAGGCCTGCTCCGCAGCGAGCCGGAACCACTCGTTCGCCATCTCACGGCGGAACACGTCGGCTCCCACGGCGTCGACGATGTAGCCGATCTGGCTCTCGTGTTCGGAGATCGCGCGGAACTTCCGATCGAGCGCGGTCTCGTCGAGGGACAGGTCGATCGAGAGCTGCTCGGGTGGCGTCACCGGTGGCGTGCCCGGTCGGAAGATGCCGAGCGGTTCGAAGATCTCCCGGAACTCCTCCACGTAGGCGGGGGTCATCGTTGCGTAGTGCAGGCGTGCGCCCGACGGCGCGACATCGGCGAACGCATCCGTGGCCCACCGCGAGACCGACATATGCGCCCGATGGCCGGTCATCCCGTCCGGCCCGAACGTGAGCACCGTGTCGGGCTGCACCTGCGCCATGATCTCGCGCACCATCGGCGCGCCGGCTTCGGGCAGCGAGGTGTCCATGTCGATATCGGGAAGGTCGAGCCAGTGGTGCTCCGTGACGCCGATCGCGGCGAGGCTCTTGATGAGCTCCTGTTCCCGAACCTGGCCCATCGATTCCGGGGGCCACTGCTCCTCGTCCATCGACCCGCCCTCGCCTCGGGTGGCGGTGATGCACACCACGCGCGAACCGGCGTCCACCGCGGCGGCCATCAGCCCTGCCGACAGATACGTCTCGTCGTCCGGATGGGCCCACACGCCCAGGATGGTTCCCAGCTCCACGGTCTTCACCCCTTCGCTCGGGGCATCCTAGCTCCGCGACCGACGGCGCCGCGAGGTGCGGATCACCCGGCGGGCTGGTCGTCGTGCAGGAGCCGCATGATCTTGGCGCGCAGTTCAGGAGGAACGTCGTGCTGGGCACACTTGGAGGAGACCATGACCTTGAGGTGCCGGCGGAACTCCGCGTGATCCATGCAGGGAGGGCAGTCGACCAGGTGGGACTCGATGCGGATCCTCACGGTCGTGTCGAGTTCCCCGTCCACCAGGGCCTCGATCTCGCGGAGGGTCTCCACGCACTTGGGTTTGCCGTCAGTCATCGACCAGTCCTCGCTGTCGCGCCGTGTCCCACAACGCCTTCTCGAGCGCTTTCCTTCCCCGATGCAGTCGAGACATCACGGTGCCGATCGGCGTGTCCATGATCTCGGCGATCTCCTTGTAGCTGAATCCCTCGACGTCGGCCAGCAGGACCGGGAGCCGGAAGTTTTCCGGCAACGATTCCAGGGCCCGTTTCACGTCCTCGTCGGGCATCTGGTCCAGGACCTCGT
>JBKPMF010000220.1:0-10068 GCA_046732015.1 Actinomycetota bacterium | reverse complement strand
GTACCTGGACCACCTCACCGTGGAGCGAGGACTGTCCGAGCACACCCTGATGGCCTATCGCCGGGATCTCCGCCGGTACCTCGAGTTCCTCGCCAAGCGCGACATCACGGAGCCGGGGCAGGTCGAGGAGGCGACGATCCGCTCGTTCGTAGCATCGCTCAGCGCGGCGACGTACGGCGAGGGCGAGGACGAACGGCCGTATCGCGCGTCGTCGGTCGCCCGCACACTGTCGTCGGTGCGCTCGTTCCATCGTTTCATGGTGCGCGACGGGGTCGCCGATCGCGACCCGGCCGGCGGTGTGTCGCAGCCCAAGCTCCCGCGCGCGCTCCCACGGCCGCTCACCGTCGAGGAGGTCACTCGGCTGCTCGAAGCGCCCGATCCGGCGACGCCGGTGGGGATCCGCGATCGCGCGATCCTGGAGCTGCTGTACGGCGCCGGATTGCGGATCAGCGAACTCGTGGGGCTGGACGTCGACGATGTCGATCTGGACCCCGGGTCCGTTCGGGTCCTGGGCAAGGGAGGCAAGGAACGCGAGGTCCCGCTCGGCCGTTACGGCCGCGAGGCGGTCCAGGCGTACGTGACCCGTACGCGTCCGGAGTTCGCGTCGGCCAAGAGCCGGGGGGCCCTCTTCCTCAACCAGCGAGGGGGACGCCTCACGCGTCAGAGCTGCGCCCGGCTGTTGGCGGCACATGTGTCCACCGCCGACATCGATCGCCGCGTGAGCCTGCACACGCTGCGACACTCGTTCGCCACCCATCTGCTGGAGGGCGGCGCCGATGTGCGCGTGGTCCAGGAACTCCTGGGGCATGCGAGCGTCGCCACCACCCAGATCTACACCCTGGTCACCCGCGAACATCTGCGGGAGGTCTACTACGCTTCGCATCCACGCGCTCGCCGGAACGCCCGAGCGCGCTGAGCCGATCGTGGAGGACGACCGCCGTGGCCGAACCGCTCGTACCGAAGGTGCTGGTCGTCGTCTGCGACTCCTGGGGTGTCGGCGAGGCCCCCGACGCCCACGCCTACGGGGACGAGGGCTCGAACACCTTGGCCAACACCGCGGCGGCGGTGGGAGGGCTGCGCGTCCCGGCACTCGAGGAGCTCGGGCTGGGCCTGCTGACCCCGATCGAGGGCGTCGCGCCGAGGGCGGTCCCCGGCACCGCGCACGGCCGGGCCACGGAGGTCTCGGCCGGCAAGGACACCACCACCGGGCACTGGGAGATGATGGGGATCGAGCTCGGCGAACCGTTCCCGCTGTATCCCCACGGGTTCCCGCCCGAGATCATCGAACCGTTCGAGCGAGCGATCGGCCGCAACGTGCTGGGCAACGTCCCCGCTTCGGGGACCGAGATCATCGCCGAGCTCGGCGCCGTACACCTGCGCACGGGGGAGCCCATCGTCTACACGAGCGGCGACTCGGTGTTCCAGATCGCGTGCCACAAGGACGTCGTGCCCTTGGAGCAGCTCTACGATTGGTGTGCGATCGCACGGTCGCTGCTGACCGGTCCACATCTGGTCGGCCGGGTGATCGCGCGGCCGTTCGAGGGTCCGGAGGGCGCCTTCGTCCGCAGTCCCGAACGCCGGGACCTCGCGGTGCCGCCCCCGGGCCCCACGGTGCTCGACGCGATCACGCGGGCCGGCCTCCCCGTGTTCGGCGTGGGCAAGATCCAGGACATCTTCAGCGGCCGCGGCATCAGTGAGGGGCGCTATTCGGCCTCCAACGACGACGGGGTGGACATCACCCTGGACTACCTCTCCCGGCCGGGTCCCGCGTTCGTGTTCGCGAACCTCGTGGACTTCGATTCCAAGTACGGCCACCGCAACGATCCGAGCGGGTACGCGACCGCGATCGAGGCCTTCGACGTACGGGTGCCCGAGCTGATCGAGGTGCTTCGGGGCGGCGTCATGTTGATCACCGGAGACCACGGATGTGACCCCACCACGGTCCCGACCGACCACTCCCGGGAACGAACCCCGCTGCTGGCGGCTGGACTCGGTGGTGGGCCGCACGAGATCGGGACCCGGGAGACGTTCGCCGACCTCGGTGCCACCGTGGCGTCGCTCCTTGGAGTAGAGGTTGAGGGTCTTCCCGGCACGAGCTTCAGTGCTCGACTGGGGTTCGTGTGAGGCCGGGGCGCAGGGTCTGCTCGAGGGTTGGACGACCCTCGGGGGTGCGACGCGAGTTGCGCGGAGGCGGCGATCTCCCCGACCCTCGACCTCGAGGGCACCGGGGGGAGAACCCGCAGGTCACGAAGGCGGGAACGCCAGCATGACGCCCAGGGATCACCGTTCCACGGTCGCGGCCAAGCGCGATGGTCACACCCTGGCTGCCGATGAGATCGAGACCTTCATCGAGGGTTACCTCGAGGGCGAGGTGGGCGACCCGTTGGCGGCGGCGTTCCTGATGGCGTGCCTCCTCCGCGGTCTGGATGCGGACGAAACCCTGGCCATGACCAGGGCGATGATCGCCTCGGGCGAGACGGTGACGTTCCGTGGATTGACGGTGCCCACCGTGGACAAGCATTCCACCGGCGGGGTTGCGGACGGTGTCACCTTGGTCTTCGCCCCGATCGCGGCGTCCCTGGGCCTGGCGGTCGCCAAGCTCTCGGGCAGGGGTCTAGGCCACACCGGGGGAACCCTCGACAAGCTCGAGTCGATCCCGGGGTTGCGGACCGACCTCTCGCCCGCCGACATCGAGGAGCAGGTGGCGCGGGTGGGCTGTGCGGTGGCGGCACAGTCGCCGTCGCTCGTCCCGGCCGACGGCGCGCTCTACGCGCTGCGCGATGCCACCGCCACCGTGCCGTCCATCCCGCTGATCGCGGCCAGCGTCATGTCCAAGAAGCTCGCCGTAGCCACCGACCTGATCCTGCTCGACGTGAAGACCGGTTCGGGCGCGTTCATGAAGACCCCCGAACACGCCGTCGACCTGGCGAGCGCGTGCCTGGCGCTTGCCCGCGGGGCGGGACGGCCGGCGCGCGTGGCCGTCACCGACATGTCCCAACCGCTGGGCGACGCGATCGGCAACGCACTGGACGTGGTCGAGGCCGTGGCGCTCCTTCGTGGAGAGCACCACGGTCGCCTGCGTCAACTCGCCGTCGCGTTCGCCGCCACGGCCCTCGAGGTGGAGTTGGGGGTCGCGCTGGGGGACGCGACGGCACGCGCGGAACATGCGATCGATTCGGGCGATGCCCTCGAACGGTTCCGCCGGATGGTGGAGGCGCAGGGTGGCGATCCGCGCGTCGCCGACGACCCGTGGTCGGTGCTGCCTCGCGCCGCCGTGGTGCAGCCCGTGCTCAGCGATCGAGCCGGCACGCTGGCCACGGTCGACGCCGAAGCCCTTGGGCATGCCAGCGTGGCGGTGGGCGCCGGGCGGGTGCGCAAGGGTGACCCGATCGACCCCTCCGTGGGTATCGTGATGCGGACGAAGCTGGGCCAGCACGTCGACCGCGGTTCGTTGATCGGCGAGGTCCACGCGGCCGACACCGCCTCGGCGGACCACGCGACCGCCGCGATCCTGGCGGCGCTGACGTTCGCCGATGGACCGGTGGACGTGCCGCCGTTGGTGCACGGATGGTTCGAGTGAACGGACAGGGGAAGCACACATGAGGGCAGGGCTCCTGGCGGTGGGGAACTTCACCGCGATCGGCGTGCGCCAGGCTGTCTACATGCTGATCTCCCTCACGATCGGCATGTCCCTCCGCGAGTTCGCTCGGGCCTGGACCGCCACGCGGCTGCACGACCCCACCCCTCGGCTCTGGGGCCGCCTCACCCTCAACCCGAAGGCGTGGTTCGAACCGTTCGGCTCCGGCCTGGTGCCCGGGTTGCTGGCGGTCCTATGGGCGGTGGGGGTGTACGTGATCCCCGCGGCGTACGCGAAACCGGCACCGGTCGACCCCAGCTACTTCCGCAAGACCACGCGCGACACGGTCCTGGTCTCCCTGGCGGGACCGGTCGCCACCTTGGTGCTGGGGATCCTCGCGGGTCTCGTGGTGCGAGGCGGCGCGTCACTGCCGGCCGAGGTGTTCCGGTTCGCGTTGGTGCTGACGTACACGAGCATGGCTTTGGTGGTCTTCCACCTGCTGCCGATCCCGGGGCTGGACGGCGCCAGGATCGTCGCCCTGCTGCTGCCTCCGGCGGCCCGCGAGGTCTTCCGCAACGCCGACAAGTACCTGCCGCTGTTCGTCCTGGTGGTGCTCTTCGTGTTCAGCACGCTGGTCCTGGGCTTCCTGACGGCGCTCACCGGCGCCCTCTGTAACGCCGCGGCGAGCGGGGACTGTCAGCGGGCGCTCCTGTTCTGACGGGCGAGTCGCTAGGGGAGCGCACGGCCTCGCGTTATCATCCCGGCCATCGACGCCGCGACCGCTCCCGACCAGACCACCACCACCTCCACCGCTGAACGGGGGCGCGTCTTGACGGGCTTCCGCCCCACGGGCCCGCTCCACATCGGCCACTGGGCGGGCAACGTCGGCAACGCCGTCCGCCTCCAGGACGAGGGCTACGAGTGCTTCTACTTCGTGGCGGACTGGCACATGCTCACCACCGACTACGACCGCACCGAGTTGCTGCCCGACCGCGTCCGCGGGCTCGCCGCCGATCTGATCGCCGCGGGCATCGACCCGGAGCGCTCGGTGATCTATCGGCAATCCGACCTGCCGGAGGTGGCCGAGATGGCGTTGCTGCTCGGGATGCTCACGCCCCTGGGGTGGCTCGAGCGCGTGCCCACCTACAAGGAGCGTCTGCGCGATCTCGCCGAGCGCGACATCTCGAACCTCGGGTTGCTGGCCTACCCGGTGCTGCAGACGGTCGATATCACGATCGTCGAAGGGCGCTACGTGCCGGTGGGCGAGGACCAGGTCTCCCATCTCGAGATCAGCCGCGAGATCGTCCGCCGGTTCAACCGGCTCTACGGCGAGGTGCTCTTGGAGCCCCAGGCGCTGCTCTCGTCGACCCCGCTCATCCCCGGCTCGGACGGACGCAAGATGTCGAAGTCGCTCGACAACGCCGTCGGGCTCAGCGATGAACCCGACGCGATCCGAGCGAAGGTGCGCTCGTTCATCACCGATCCGCAGAAGGTGCGCCGCGGCGACCCGGGACGACCGGAGATCTGCCCGATCTTCGCCCTGCAGCGACGGTTCTCGCCCGAGGACGCCGATCGCATCGAGGTCGACTGCAGGAGCGGAGCCCTCGGCTGCGTCGATTGCAAGACGATCCTGGCCGACCACCTGATCGAGGAGCTCGGCCCCTTCCGGGAACGGCGCGCTGAGCTCGCCGCCGATCCCGGCTACCTCGACCAGGTGCTCGCGGCGGGCGCCGAGCGTGTCCGCCCCGTCGCACGCCGGACCCTCGACGCGGTGCGCGCCGCGATGCACTTCGCATGAGGAAGTCGTGGTGAGCGAGCGTCCCACGGCCTCGGCGCAGGCCGGCAGCTTCGCCGTGACGCTCCCGGTCTTCACCGGGCCGTTCCGGTTGCTGGCCGAGCTGATCTTGGAGCAGAAGGTCGACGTCTGTGACGTCCGCGTCGCCGACGTCACCGACCATTACCTCGAACACACCAATCAGGCGGAGGGCTGGAACCTCGAGGAAGCCACCTGGTTCCTGGCGATCTGCGCCGTGCTGCTCGAACTGAAGGTGGGACGACTCATGCCCACCCATACCGAGCTCGACGAGGACGACCTGCTCGGTGGATCGCCCGATCTCGCGTACGCGCGGTCGCTGGAGCTCGCGGCCTTCCGCAAGGTGGCGGTGGAGATCGCGCGTCGTCTCGAGGACGAAGCGGGCTACTTCGCGCGCGACGTCGGACCCGGCCCCGAGTACTCGCACCTGTATCCGGACCCGATGACGCATCTCAAGCCCGAGATGCTCGCCACGCTCGCGGCCCAGCTCCTGCGCCCGCCACCGATGCTCGACCTCTCCCATGTGACGCCGGTTCGCTACACCGTGGCCGAGGCGATGACGACGCTGCAGGACCGGATCACCTCGATCGGCCAGGGAGCCACGTTCCGGGAGTTGGTCGCCGACTGCGAGGAACGGATCCACGTGGTGGTGCGGTTCCTCGCGATCCTGGAGCTGTACCGTGAAGGCAAGGTCGAGCTCGCGCAGGCGCAGACCTTCGGAGACATCGAGGTGGCATGGACGGGGTGAGCAGGATGGCCGACGACGCGCAGGTGCATGACACGCGAGCCCTCGAGGCCTTGTTCTTCGTCTCGGACGAACCCCTCACCGCCTCGGTGCTCGCGCAGGCGCTCGACCTCGACCGCCGAACGGTGGAGTCGCTGTGCGATCGCCTCCAGCGTGAGCTCGAGGATCGCGGCTCGGGCCTGGTCCTGCGGAGCATCGCCGGCGGATGGCGGCTCTACACCCACCCCGACACGGCGCCCGTGGTCGAACAGTTCGTCCTGTCGTCCCGCCAGGCCCGGCTCACGAAAGCCGCCTTGGAGACCCTCGCGATCGTGGCCTACAAGCAGCCGGTCACCCGCCACCAGGTGAGCGGCATCCGGGGGGTCAACTCCGACGGGGTGCTGCGTGCTCTGGTCGACCGCGGCCTGATCGAGGAAGCGGGCAGAGACGAGGCGCCCGGCCGTCCGGTGCTGTATGCCACCACGCCGGGCTTCCTCGAGCGTCTCGGACTCCCGTCGCTCGCCGCGCTGCCCTCGCTGGCCCCGTTGCTGGATCCCGATGCCGTGGAGGACGAGGAGGCCGCGCTGGCCGAAGCGATCGGCGACCACGCCGACGAACAGCCCTCTGCCTCCGCCGAGGAAGAGGCGGCCGACGCCGAGGAGCTGGATCTGACCGACGACGACGCCTCGGCGCCCGCCGTCGACGACCCAGCCTGATCGCGATGCCCCTCGAACGGGTCCAGCGGTCGTTGGCCCGCGCAGGGTTCGGCTCCCGCCGAGCGTGCGAAGAGCTGATCGTCCAGGGTCGGGTCACCATCGACGGAACGGTGGCGACGCTCGGCGACAAGGTCGACCCTGAGACCGCAGTGGTGGCCGTCGATCGTCTCACCGTGAACCTCGACCCCAACGTCAGGTACTACGCGCTGCACAAGCCGGTCGGCGTCGTCACCACGATGCATGACCCTCAAGGTCGCCCCGACATGCGCACCTTGATGCCCGCCGACGGCCCACGGGTGTTCCCGGTCGGCCGTCTCGATCGGGACAGCGAGGGCCTGCTGCTGCTGACGAACGACGGTGACCTCGCGAACCGGCTGATGCATCCACGCCATGGGGTGGAGAAGGAATACCTCGCGGAGGTCGGAGCCGCGCCGACCGCCAAACACATGGCCAAGGTCCGGGCGGGCGTCTCGCTGGAGGACGGTCTCGCGAAAGCCGAGCGCGCCCGCGTGGTGGCGGCATCGGGTGACCGGGGGGCCGTCCGTGTCGTGATGACCGAGGGGCGCAAACGCGAGGTCCGTCGCATGCTGGCCGAGGTCGGGCTCCCGGTCACCCGGTTGATCCGGATGCGCGTGGGGCCGGTCCGGCTCGGTCAGCTGGCGCCGGGGCAGTGGCGAGAGCTCACCCGCGACGAGGTCCAGGCGCTCGCCAAGGACGCCGACGGTCCGCCGCCCCGCAAGGCTTCGCGGCCCCGGTCCAGGTAGCCTGAAGCCGCCGGAGCATCCCGCTCCGGCGACCTCGAGGAGGACCGGATGATGGTTCGTGCGGCCCGTGGGGCCATCGTGGTGGGTGGCGACATCTCCGAGCAGGTGTTGGATGCCACGCAGCGGTTGCTCTCCGCGATGCTCGACCGAAACGCCGTCGAGACCGGCGACCTGATCAGCATCCTGTTCACCGCCACCGATGACCTCACCTCCGTGTTCCCGGCCGAGGCCGCGCGTCGGATGGGCATGGGTGCGGTGCCGCTGATGTGCGCCAGGGAGATCCATGTGGACGGCGCCATGGGTTCGGTGGTCCGCGTGCTGATGCATTTCCATTCCGAGCGAACCCTCGACGAGGTGCTGCACGTGTACCTGGACGGTGCGGAGGTCCTTCGCGATGACCTCGACCACTGACGCCGGGGGAGCGGTCCTGCCGATGAGGGTCGGGGTGATCGGTTCCGGCTTGATGGGGACCTCGATCGCCCTGGCGGCGGCGCGGGTGGGGTGCCACGTCACAACCTGGGATCTGGACATCGATCGGGCCGCCTTGGCGGCCGGCCGTGGAGGGTTCGCCTCGGCACCGACGATGGGGGAGGCGATTGCCGATGCCGACATCGTGGTGGTCGCGACGCCGATCACGGCGATCGCCGTCACCGTCGCGCAGGTGCTCGCGGCCGCGCCTCGCGCGGTCGTCACGGACGTCGGCAGCGTGAAGATGCCGTTGGTGGCCGCCGTTGAAGCCTTGGCTGCGGCGGCCGACCTGCCCCGCTACGTCCCCGGCCATCCCATGGGTGGCAGCGAACGATCGGGTCCCGACCACGCGTCGGCCTCCGTCGTCGACGGCATCATCTGGGTGGTAACACCGACGACGGCGTCCGACCCCGGGGCGGTCGAGCGGCTCGAAGGCTGGGTCGCCCAGGTCGGCGCCAGGCCCGTGCGGATGGACCCCGTCCGCCACGACCGACTCGTCGCGTTCGTCAGCCACCTTCCCCAGGTGGCCTCGACGGCGCTCATGAGCCTCGCCGCCACCGAGGAGGCCGACGAACCCGAGATCCTCCTCTTGGCCGCCGGGGGCTTCCGAGACCTCACCAGGCTTGCCGCCTCCAACCCGGCCCTGTGGAGCGACATCCTCCTGTCGAACCGCGAGGCGATCGGAACGGCCCTCGACCTCTACGTCGATCAGCTGTTTGCCCTGCGGGAGGCCATCGTGGGGGAGCGAGGCGACGACGTCGAGGCCACCTTCGACCAGGCGAAGGCGGCTCGGCTCCGGCTCGCCACCAAGCCACAGGTGCGCGCCGGCGTGGCCGTGCTGCAGGTCGAACTCCCCGACCGTCCCGGAGCGCTCGCCGAACTCACCGCGGCCCTCGGCGAAGGCGAGGTCAACATCGAGGACCTGCAGATCGTCCACTCTCCGGAAGGTGGCCGGGGCACGGTGCACCTCACCGTGGCGGCGGACGCAGCGCCGTCGGCCGGCCAGGCGTTGAGCGGTGCCGGATTCGACCCGCTCCGGTTGGCCTGAGGACGATCATGCGCGTGCGGATCACCCCTGGCGGCCACCTCGAAGGACGGGTCCGCGTTCCCGGCGACAAATCGATCGCGCATCGCTGGTTGATCCTCGCCGCCACCGCTCGAGGGACCAGCGTTCTGGTCGAGGTTCCGGCTTCTCTCGATGTCCGCTCGACCGCTGCAGCCCTCGGGGTGGTCAGCCCCAAGGCTCGACCTGCACTCCACGCGTGGTCTTCGAACGATGCCGCCGCTGCAAAGGGTCACGGTTCCACGTGGAACGTCAGGGTTGGAGAAGCGGCCTCGACGCCACTTGAAGTCGAGGGTGAGGGGCGCTCGGGACTCGTCGAACCTTCGCACGACTTGGACTGCGGGAACTCCGGCACCTCGACCCGACTGCTGGCCGGACTCGTGGCGGCATCACCGTTCCGCACCGTGCTGACCGGTGATGACAGCCTTCGTTCGCGCCCGATGGAACGCGTGGCAGCACCGTTGCGAGCGATGGGTGCGGCCGTCGAGACCACGGACGGCCACGCACCGCTCGTCATCGATGGAGGAGGGCTGCACGGCATCGACCATCGCACCCCCGTGCCCACGGCCCAGGTCAAGAGCGCGGTGCTGCTGGCGGGACTCGACGCCGACGGCATCACCACGGTCACCGAACCCGCCGCCACCCGCGACCACACCGAGCGAGCGATCCGCGCGCTCGGTGGCCCGGTCGAGGTCGAGGGTTCGACCGTGCGCGTGGAGCGCTTCCAGCAGGAGGGCTTCGCCGGGACCGTGCCTGGCGATCCCTCATCGGCCGCGTTCCTGGTGGCCGCCGCCGCGCTGACGGGCAGCGAACTCACGATCGACGGGGTCGGCCTCAACCCGAGCCGCATCCACTACCTGGAGGTGATGGAGCGGTTCGGGATCCACACAGAGGTCCGTGTAGATCACGACGAGGTCGGCGAACCCGTCGGCGAGTTGTGGGT
>JBKPMF010000219.1:0-5938 GCA_046732015.1 Actinomycetota bacterium | reverse complement strand
GGCGCGATCCTGTGGGGGATCGTGCTGATCATCGCCGGGTTGCTGGTGGGCCCTGGTGGCGTGAGCTTGTTCGACTGAGCCGAGGCTCGACCGGAGAGGGGAAAGCAGATGTTGGCATCGATCGACCTTGAACAAGGCTTGGAGGAAGCGTGGCAGGACGTCGTCACGTTCGCGCCCAAGCTGCTCGGGTTCTTCTTGATCCTGTTGATCGGCTGGTTCGTGGCGAAGGCGCTGTCGAAGGCGGCAGACGCGCTGCTCGAGCGTGTCGGGTTCGATGGCTGGGTGGAGCGCGGCAGTGTGAAGGCGGCGTTCGACCGGAGCAAGACCGACGCGTCCGACCTGATCGGCGTCATCGTGTTCTGGATCGTCTTCCTGATCACGCTGCAGCTGGCCTTCGGAATCTGGGGTCCCAACCCGATCAGTGACCTGCTGGCCGGTGTGATCGCCTACCTGCCGAACCTCATCGTTGCGGTCATCATCCTGGTCATCGCCGCGATGCTGGCGAAGGTGGTCACGGACATCCTCACGCCGACGCTGGGAGCCGTCCAGGGCGGGGAGACGATCGCGAGGCTCGCTGGCTTGGCCATCCTTGTCCTGGGGATCTTCGCTGCCCTCGATCAGCTCGAGATCGCGCCGATGATCGTGACCGGCCTCTTCTACGCGCTGCTCGTCGTGATCGTTGGATCGCTGGTGGTCGCATTCGGCGGAGGCGGGATCCCGGTCGCTCGTGAGTACCTCTCACGCTGGAGCGTGCGGGCGAACGACACCGCGCGGGACATCCGCCAGAACGCCGATGTGGAGGCCGGGCGCCGGGAGGCGACCCAGGTCATGCCTCCGACGACTGAGCAGCCGCCACCACCGCCCACGGCCTGAGGCGTGCCAACGAACTGGCGCAGCGGGACGGGATGCAGGAGCAAACCTGTCGCGTGCCCCGATCAGTCGGGGAGGAGCGGCACCTGCATCCCGTCCCGGCGTCCGAGGAGCACGCCGCGGGTGACGGCTTTCGAGCCGAAACGATCGCGGATCCCGTCGAGGGTCGAATCGATGGCCGTCGACGACAGGCCGTCGAACGGAAGGGCCATCTGAACAGCATCATCTCCGGATAGGTTGCTGAAGGTGATGCCGATGAGCGTGATGCCGCGTCGCTCGATCATGGGCAGGGCCTCGACCAGGAGGACGCGGCAGGCGGTGAGCAGTGCGAGCGTATCCGCCGTCGCCTCGGGGAGGGTGTGAGATCGCGTCGCTCGCGAGAAATCGCCGAAGCGCAGCCGCAGGGTCACCGTCCGCGAAACCCGATGCGCCCTGCGGAGGCGTCGCGCGAGCCGGTCGACGAGCGCGATCAGATCGATATCGAGGGTCTCTGGCGGACTCGCCCGACGGCCCAGCGCTCGCTGGGTCCCGATCGAGCGGCGCCGCCGGCCGACGTCGATCCGGCGAGGGTCCCGGTTGTGCGCGAGCGCGTAGAGGTGACGCCCGGCGGCGCGCCCGACGATGCTGGCTAGCGCCGGCTCACCCATCGCCGCGACATCCGCCACGGTCGCGATCGACCGCCGGTGGAGCTTCTTCGCCGTGACCGGCCCGACACCCCAGAGCCGCTCCACCGGCAGCGCGTGGAGGAACGTGAGCTCCTCACCGATCGGGACGACGAGCAAACCGTCGGGCTTGCCCACCGCGCTCGCCACCTTCGCCAGGAACTTCGTCCGCGCGATGCCCACGGTGATGGGGATGCCGACCTGCTCGCGGACCGTCTCCCGTAGTCGGGTGCCGATCTCCGACGGGGTTCCGGCGATCCGCCGGAGTCCGCCGACGTCGAGGAACGCCTCATCGATCGAGAGCCCTTCGACGAGTGGGGTGGTGTCCCGGAAGACGGCGAACATCGCCTTGCTCGCCTCCGAGTACGCCTCCATCCGCGGACGCACGACGATGGCCTGGGGGCAGAGGCGGCGAGCCTGTCGCTCGCCCATCGGTGTGCGCACGCCGAAGGCTTTGGCTTCGTAGCTGGCGGCCAGGACGACCCCGCCGCCCACGATCACCGGGCGGCCACGCAACGATGGGTCATCCCGCTGCTCGACCGACGCGTAGAACGAGTCGGCATCCGCGTGGAGGATCGTGCCCTCTTCCACCATGCCGCCATGCTGGCGGCCGCCACCGACACTGAGAGGACCCTCGGGGCTGCCACCCGGTTTGCGTTCCCTGACGTCGAGTGCTAAACCGAGGTCCTTCGTTGCTTCGGAATCCATTCGGATCCGCCGGATGCCGCCCGCGTTCCGTATCGAGCGTGGGAGGGCGCGATGAGACACCGCAACGCGAGACTTCGTATCCCCGTGCTGGTAGTCGTGAGCATGATCATGGCCGCGACGCTTCTGCCGGTGCAGGCCGCTGCGGCCGCTGCGCCGTCGAACGTGGTGCTGAATTGGAACGCCACCGCAGCAGCAGCGCTGTTCAATGCGCCTACCGCCGTCCCACCAGGAGCCGGCCAGGTGACGCCGGTCGCCACGATCCATATGGCGATGGTGCAGACAGCGGTGTTCGATGCCGTGAATTCGATCGAGGGTGGCTACGAGCCTTACCTCGACGTGCCTCCCGCGCCCTATGGAGCATCGGTCGATGCGGCGGTGGCGACCGCTGCGAAGCGCGTGTTGAAGCACGTGATCCCTCTCGTGGCACCGCTGACGGATCCCGCCGTCCGGAATGCGATCCTCGCGGGCATCCAGACGCAGTTCGAGACCGAACTCGCGGCGATTCCTGCCGGCAGCGCGAAGCGGCAGGGCCGGCAAGCCGGCCGGGCGGCCGCAACCGCGATGCTTGAAGACCGGATGGGCGATGGCCAATACCCGAGCACGCCGTTCACGTTCACCGAGGGCACCGGGGTGGGGGAATGGCGTCCCACGAACGGTGTGAGTGATCCATTCGCATGGGTGGCGAACGTCCGCCCGTTCACCCTGAAGAGCACGTCACAATTCAGGACGGACGGACCGAACACCGTCACGAGCGATGCATACGCGGCGGAATACGCGGAGGCCCAGACGTTGGGGGCCGCCACCGGCAGCAGTCGGACGGCGGAGCAAACCGCGCTCGCAACCTTCTACCTCCCGAGCCCAGTCGAGATGTTCAACCGGACGTTCCGGACGATCTCCGTCTCGTCGTCACTGGATGTCGTCGATCAGGCGCGGCTCTACGCGATGCTTAACCTGGCCGGCGCCGACGCGCTGATCAACTGCTGGGACGACAAGGAGTTCTGGCACTTCTGGCGCCCGGTGACCGCGATCAACCTCGGTGCGAGTGACGGGAACTCTGACACGGTGGGAGACCCGGCGTGGGCGCCTTTCATCTCGACGATCCCAGGCCCGGTGGCCGGGACGTTCCTGCCCACACCGCCGTATCCGGATCACCCATCGGGCTACAACTGCGCGACGAGTTCCATGATGCACGCGGCGAAGCGATTCTTCGGCAGCAACACGATGAACTTCACCGTCGAGCGCACGCCGGGAGGAACGGCGCGAACGTACACGCGGTTCACCGACGTGGTGAAGGACACGATCGACGCTCGGATCTACCTCGGCATCCACTTCCGCAAGGCGGACGTCGACGGCGCGACCCTCGGCAAGAAGGTGGCGAACTGGGTGGCATCTCACTACCTGAAACCCTCGTACTGATGGACGTCGTTCTCGATGTCCTAGCTGACCGGCACCTCGCCCTTGAGGGCGAGGTGCCGGGATCAGCGGTTTATCAGACTCGAAGGAGGCAGTGACGCCGGGCTGGGACTCAGCCGCCCACTCGTTGAGCGAGAGGGATCGCTCGGGAGAAGTGTCCACGGATCTGCGGGAGTGGCACGGCGTCGGACCCGGGGCGCCCGGTCTCAGCCAGATGAACGGGTCGCTTGTCGAGTCGGTGATCCAGCGGAGTCCCGGTGCCGGCTACCGACGACCCATCCGAAGCTGCTCGCGGCTGCACAGCATGCGAAGGCGTGGACGCCGTGACGGCGAGGCTCAGCGCGAGCACCGACTTGGCCACTTTGTGGCGGCCACCTGCACGCCTCACGCGAGAACACTCCTTGGGTCGGTCTGGGTCGACGAGGCCATCTCAGAGTGGCGTTCCATCGCGAGCAGCATGGCCTTCGACGCCTCTCGGCGCAACGACCGCAGGGTCCCGAGACCCATAGGACGTTCAGCCGTCGCTCATCTTTCCGATTGACCGCCCTTCGTGGCGATGCAACGTTGGAGCAACTGAGGTGCCCAAACCCCGAGGGGCCGTCAGGGGGCCGCATGCGCGGGATCGGTTGGCTTCAACAGGTATTCCGAGCGACGCGACTCTCCATGGTGATCGCCCTAGCGCTCGTCACGACGGCCACGACGCCCCCAGCCCTCGCGTCCAACGACGTCTCTCACGGGGACGTCATGGTCAGTTCGGACCCAGCGAACGACATCACGCCCGACGTCCTGGACGGGCAGGTTCGATCGATGGACCGGATCGGCACGAGCATCGTCGTGGGCGGAAGCTTCACGCGGGTGCAGCTGAACGGTGGTCCGATCCTGGACAGGCCCTTCTTGTTCGCGTTCGACGTGAACACGGGGGCGATCAGCAAGACGTTCACCCCGAGCGTCGACGCGAAGGTGGAGTCGGTAGAGTCCGCCGACGACGGCCAGCACGTGTTCATCGGCGGCTACTTCGGAAGCGTGAACGGTGAGCGGCACAGGCGCGTCGCGGAACTCGACGTGAAGACTGGAGCCCTCGCGCCGGAGTTCTCGGTGGATGTCGATGACGGCGAGCGCGTCATGGACATGTCGATCGCCGGCCATCGGTTGTTCATCGGTGGACAGTTCAGCAAGGTCGGCGGCGTCGACCGCTCGCGGCTCGCGGCCGTCGACACCACGACGGGTGCCGTAGATCCGGGCGTGGACTTCGACTTCGAAGGCAAGCAGAACGGCGGCAGCCTCCGCATCCAGCGCATGGATGTATCACCTGACGGTGAGTCGCTCGTGGTGATCGGGAACTTCCTGACGGTCGATGGTCAGCCTCGAGCGCAGATCGCGAAGTTCGACGTCGGCACGTCGACCGCCACGCTGGACGGGTGGGCAACGACCGCGTTCGCGCCGCAATGCCATCCCAAGTTCGACACCTACATGCGCGATGTCGACATCTCGCCCGATGGCGCGTACTTCATCGTCGGAACGACCGGCGCATACGGTGGGGGGCCGGGGGCGGGCGTCTACTGCGACTCCATCACGCGCTGGGACATGAACCGGCATGGGCCGGGCCAGCAACCCACGTGGCGGGAATACCCTGGCGGCGACACGACGTGGAGCGTGCTGTCGACGGGCGCGGCCGTGTACGTGGGTGGCCACCAGCGGTGGATGAACAACCCGTTCGCAGGTGATCACGCCGGAGAAGGCGCGGTCGTGCGCCAGGGGATCGCGGCGCTCGACCCCCTGAACGGCCTGCCGCTCGACTGGCATCCCCGTCGCGATCCGCGGCGCGAGGGTGTGTTCAAGTTCCTTGCGACGGGTACGGGGCTGTACTTCGGCAGTGACAGCTGCTGCATCGGGGGAGAGCGCCACGAGCGCCTCGCGTTCTTCCCGCTCGCTGGGGGAGCGACGATCCCGGCACCGACCGCGGTCACGTTGCCGTCCACCATGTATCAACTCCCTCAGTCGGGCGGCGGGGCCCACCTGACCCGTAGATCGTTCGACGGTTCGACGGTCGGCCCGTCGAAGAGTGTGAAGACCCCCGGCGTCGACTGGACGACGGCGAGGGGGGCGTTCTTCACCAACGGCCATCTGTATTCGGGCGGGAGCAACGGGGACTTCGTCAGCCGGACGTTCAACGGCAAGGACCTGGGACCTGCGCAGGTCGTGGACCTGAACGGGCTCTCGGCGTCGAGGTTCCCGGTCTCGAACATCACCGGCATGTTCCTGTCGGGCGGGCTCCTCTATTACAC
>JBKPMF010000218.1:0-5193 GCA_046732015.1 Actinomycetota bacterium | reverse complement strand
GGGCAGGGGAGGCCGAGGGGGTCAGCAGACGGCGCACCCCCTGCCCGCGTCAACGCACCGTGCTCGAACCGCAAGGGCTCGCCGTCGGCGAGATGGACGACCAGCGTGCCGGCGCCGACGAGCCATGCGTCCTGTCGGCCTCGCCACAGCGCGTCGGCGAGCGCGCGGAGACGGTCTCGTACCGATGCGGCTTCCTCGAACCGTTCCTGGAGGGCGAGCGAGGTCATGCGCGTCTCGAGCGTTGCGAGGAGCCCGTCCGGGCAGGTGCTCAGGGAGGAGACGAGACTCCGGACGAGCTCTCCGTAACGCTCGGGATCGGTTCGGCCGTCACAGGGTGCGAGGCAGCGGCCCATGTCGGCGAGTGCGCAGGCGGCGAACCGTGTCTTGGCCCTCATGGCTTTCGTGCAGCGGCGGATGGGCACGCAGTCCTCGAGCGCTTCCTTCACGAGGCGCGCACGGACCGACGTGGGGAACGGTCCGAGGTAGACGCTGGCGTCATCGCCAGGCGCCGATCGCACGATCTTGAACCGGGGGTAGGCCTCGGTGGGATCGAGCTTGAGGTAGGCGCTGCGCCGCCACGTCTTGCCCTGGCGGTTGTACTTCGGCTCGTGCCGGCGGATCAAGCGGGCCTCGGCGACGAGCGCTTCGAGTTCGCCGGCACATCCGATGCCCTCGACCGAGTGCACCTCGGCCAGCAGGTTCTCGATCTTCTTGCGCGAGTCGCCGTAGAAGTAGGACTTCACCCTGGAACGCAGGTCGTTGGACTTGCCGACGTAGAGCACCTGCCCCTCGCGGCCCCGGAAGAGGTAGACACCGGGTGCGTGGGGGAGGGTGTCGGCGAGCCGGATCTTGCCGTAGTGCGGCCGCCCCCGTGCACGGACCGCTTCCTGGAGGTCGCCGAGCGTCAGGATTCCCAGGCGTCCACCCAGATCCAACAAGCCGTGCAGCACCTCGGCGCAGGCCTCGGCATCGGCCAGCGCCCGGTGGGTGGGCTGCGTTCGTGTCCGGAAGTACTGGGCGAGCGTGCGGAGCTTCACGTTCGGTACGTCGGGCCACACCACCCGCCGCGCCAGCTTCGCCGTGCACACCGGCGGCCCGGGGAGCGGGGGGTAGTCCAGCCGCCGCAGGTGCTCGTTGAGGAAGGAGAAGTCGAACGAGGCGTTGTGGGCCACGATCACGGCGCCGCGAGCGAACTCGCAGAACCCCGGAAGGATCTGTTCGATCGGCGGCTCGGCCGAGACGAGCCGGTCGTCGATGCCGGTGAGGTGGGCGACGTACGGCGGGATCGGCTGGCCCGGGTTCACCAGCGACTGGAAGCTGCCGAGCCGCTCTCCGCCGCGATAGGTCACCGCGCCGATCTCGGTGATGGAGTCCTCGCGCGGCGACCCTCCTGTGGTCTCCAGGTCAACCGCACAGAACGTGACCTCGGACAGCGGCACGCCGAGCTCGAGCGTGGTTTGGATGGGTTCGGCCAGCACCGCCTATCGCCTCCGTCGGTGGGGCCGAACGGAGCCGAACCGTACCGAACAGGTGTTCGGATTGTCAAGGGGGACGGGCGATCAGTGGTCAGGCGCGGGGGTAGAGGGCGTCTTCGACCAGCGAGGCGAGCAACTGCTCGATCGCCAGGTGGCATTCCTGGATGTGGGCCGTCACGGTGGAGGGGACTCGGATCGCGACGTCGGCGACGGGCGCGAGGTCGCCACCGGTCTCGCCGGTCAGGGCGACCACCCGGAGCTCCTGCGCGTGGGCCTGCTCGGCGGCGCGGACCACGTTGCGGGAGTTGCCGCTGGTCGAGATCCCCATCAGCACGTCCCCTGCGCGCCCGTGCGATTCCACCTGCCGCGCGAACATCCCCTCGACGCCGAAGTCGTTCGCGATCGCGGTGAGGAGCGACGAGTCCGTCGTCAGCGCCATCGCCGGGATCGACGGGCGCGGGTTGTCGACCGTGAAGGTGCTGACGAACTCGGTGGCCAGGTGCTGGGCATCCGCGGCGCTGCCTCCGTTGCCGCAGATCAGCAGCTTGCCACCGCCCCGGAACGAGGTGGTGAGGGCATCGGCGGCCGCCACCACGTCATCGAGGCATCGCTCGAGCGTGGCCTGCATCGTGCTCGCGGCTTCGCGCAGGTAGGCGTCGGCGGCGTGGCGGAACCCTTCGTCGCTCACGTGGTGCCCTCTCGAGGTCGGTGGCTGGTGCGCTCGCCGGAGACGAGCCTCGCGATGATATCCACGGCGGCGGCGAGGTCGGGGACCACGTGGTCGGCGTCCTCGCGAGCTCGCTCGGCCTCCGCCGGGCCGTGGCCCGTCATCACGAGGAAGGTGGTGGCGCCGATCGCCCGGCCCATGCCCACGTCGCCGGCGTGATCGCCCACGACGAACGCCTCCGCGGCGTCGAAGCCGAACCGCTCGGCTGCCTCGAGGGCCATGCCCGGCCGCGGTTTGCGGCACGCGCAGTCGTCCTCGGGGGCGTGCGGGCAGACGAGGATCGCATCGACCGCCACGCCCTCGGCGGCCAGCATCGAGCGGAGGTGGTCGTGGATCGCATCGAGCTGCCCGGTCGACAGCAGGCCCCGACCCACGTTCGCCTGGTTCGTGACCACGACGATCCCGAGCCCTAGGTCCTCTCGCAGCCGCCGGATCGCCGCGGCCGAGCCGGGGATCAACACCAGTTCGTCGGGATCGGACAGGTGGTCGATCTCGGTGTTGATCGTCCCGTCGCGGTCGAGCAGCGCGAACCGGCGGGCCTCGCTCACGTGGCGGTGGGGGTCCAGACCCGATCGCCCCGCATCGCGCGCACGCCGTCGCGGTCGAAGTCGAACGGGGCGAACTGGCCGCCCATGGACTCCAGCGCGGTGCGAACGGCCGCACGAACGTCCGGCGTGCACGCGATCAGCAGGTAGCCGCCACCGCCGGCACCGCAGATCTTGCCGCCTGAGGCTCCCGCGTCGCGGGCCGCTTCCAGCATCGCCTCGATCGGGGTGTGGTCGGCGATGTGCGGGTTCATCCGCTTCTTCGCCTCGAAGGCGTCGTGGAGCATCTGCCCGAGCCGCTCGAGGTCGCCGGCCTCGATCACCCCGCGCATCGCGTAGGCCATCTCCACCAGCTGCTTCATGCCGAGCAGCGTCTCTTCGCGGCCGCTGCGGAACAGGTCGATCTGCGTGTCGATCAGGCCGACGTTGCGACGGACCTTCCCCGTATAGCAGAGCAAGAGGTTGCGGCGCAGGTCTTCCAGGCGGGCGGGCTCGCTCGCCACCGGTGTCACCCGGACGCCGGTCGAACGGAACTCGATCAGGTTGCAGCCGCCGAAGGCCGCCGCGTACTGGTCCTGCCACCCGCCGCTGATGCGGAGGTCGTCGCGTTCGATCGCGTAGGACATCTGCGCGAGTTCGGTCCGCGTCATCGCGCGTTCCTGCAGCATGGCGAGCGCCGCCACCACCGCGGTGACCAGGGCCGAGGATCCACCCAATCCGCTGCCGGGGGGCGCTTCGGATTCGATGTCCACCTGCACGCCGCCGGGCACGCCGATGCGGTCGATCGCGGCTTTGGCGAGGTCCATCACACCGTCGTACTCGGGGCCCTCGTCCAGGCCGTATTCGACGAGATGGCCGAGGTCGAGCGAGCGGACCCGGACCTGGCGATCCTCGCGCGGCTCGACCGTGACCCGCACGAAATGGTCGATCGTGGCCGACAGCACAGCGCCGCCGTGTTCGTCGTACCAGTGCGGGAAGTCGGTGCCACCGCCCACGAAGCTGATCCGCAGCGGCGCCACTGCATGGATCGGCGTCAGGTCGGCGGCCGTGGGCACGCCGTCAGTCTAGGGGTGGCTCAGGCGACCTGGCGCTGCAGACGCCGGCGTTGCTGCTCGGTGAGGCCGCCCCACACGCCATAGCGTTCGCCGTTCTTCAGCGCCCACGACAAGCACTCTTCGCGGATCCTGCAGGAGCCGCAGAACGCGAGCGCCGGTCCGGCCTCCTCCTCGGAGATGGGGAAGAATAGGTCTGGGTCGACACCGAAGCACGCCGCTCGGTCCTGCCAGAAGTCTGGCGGCGTGGGATTCATGGGCAACAGGTCCATGTCCACGTCCGGGTACCGATCGATCCTCACCGCGACGTACCTCCCCCCTCGAACCTCCGCGATGGGCGGGCACCGACCGCGGAGGACGATTCATAACAGAGGGGAGTCGCCCAGCGGAAGGGGTCGAACGCACGCAATCTCTCCTTCCCCGGTAGAGGGACAGGAAATGACACGAATGGGCTAGTCCAACGAGCCGACGGTGACCAGATCGACGCCGTCGGCGGTCCGCAGATCGGCGGCCGCCGACGCCCACCGGACTCGAACGATCGCGGCCGTGCCGGCACCGTCAGCAGCGACGGCGGCGCTCGTCACGACGCCGGCATCCGGTGCGCCCTCCGCCACCACGACCGTGCCGGCAGCGACGGCCGACGACGCCGCGACGGTTCGCAGCACGCTGGGGGGGTGACCGAGGTTGCGGACCTTGGCCACCGACTCCTGGCCGAGGAAGCAGCCCTTGGTGGCGTCGATCGTGGCGTCGAGCCCCGCTTCGGATGGCAGGGAACCCTCGTCGAAGTCCGGTCCCATCCGGGGCAGCCCGTGGCGGATCCGCCACACCTCGCGCGCATCCCAGCCGACCTCGTGGAGATCGGAGGCCACCAGCCGTTCTCGTTCCCTGGCGGCGGGCTTCCCAGCGGCGACGACGATGTCCTCGCCCTCACCCAGGATCGAGGGCTCCAGGCCGGCACGGGCCGCCACCACCGCGGCATGGCCCACCAACCCGAAGACCGAGAGCTCCTGGGCGCGGTCGAGCAGGGCCACGTCCGACGACAGCACGTAGGGGGGCAGGAGGTCGCCGATGGACCGGGCCTGCTCGGGATGCTGCACCAGCAGGAACCCCTCCTCGTCGCGTCCCACCATGAAGTCGGCCCGGATCCGTCCGGTGGGTGTCAGCAGCAGGGAACGCCGCGCCTGCCCGTGGGCAAGGGACGCCACGTCGGTGGTCACCAGGTCATGGAGCCAGTCCCGCGCGTCGTTCCCGGTGACACGGATCTTCCGGAGCGCCGACAGGTCGACGAACGCGCGCCCCGCATCCAGGGCGGCGAGCTGTTCCGCCGGTGCGTCGAGTGGACCCATCGACTGGCATTATCTCGCCGTGGACGTTCCTCGCACCCTGCTGGTCAC
>JBKPMF010000217.1:0-3222 GCA_046732015.1 Actinomycetota bacterium | reverse complement strand
GCCCTGGACCGACCCGGATGCCGCGCTGGCGGGCGTGGGCGATGAGGTCCCACACGATGAGGAAGTACGAGCTGAACCCCATCGCCGCGATCGTCTCCAGCTCGTACTGGATGCGTCGCCTGACCGGCTCGGCCAGGTCGTCTCCCCACCGCTGGCGGGCGCCCTCCCACGTCACCTCGGCGAGGTACGCGGCGTCGTCGGCGAACCCCTCCGGCAGCGGGAAGGTCGGCAGTTGCAGACCTCCGAAGTCGATCGAGACATCCGCCCGCTCGGCGATCCACAGCGTGTTGTCGCACGCCTCCGGAACGTCGCGGAAGAGGTACCGCATCTCGTCGGCCGTCTTCAGGTAGTGCTCGTGGCCGTCGAACTTGAATCGTTTGGGATCGGAGAGCATCGCCCCGGTCTGCACGCACAAGAGCGCGTCGTGCGCCTCGTGGTCCTCGCGGTGGGTGTAGTGCGAGTCGTTGGTGGCGAGCAGGGGAGCCTGGAGCTGGCGGGCGATCTCGATCAGTTGCGGGTTGGTGTCGCGCTGGGCCGGCGCGCCGTGGTCTTGGAGCTCGACGAACAGGTGGTCCCGCCCGAAGATGTCCTGGAGCCGGGCTGCCTTCTCCAGCGCGCCCGCACGATCGCCCCGGAGCAGGGACTGGAGGACGTGACCGCCCAGACAGCCGGTCGTCGCGATCAGGCCTTCGTGGTGGTCGGCGAGGAGCTCCCAATCCAGCCGAGGCTTGTAGTAGTAGCCCTCCAGGAACGCCCGGCTGGACAGCTGGATGAGGTTGCGGTAGCCGGTCTGGTTCTCCGCCAACAGGGTGAGGTGGTAGTAGAGCTTCTGCCCGCCATCGGTGTCACCGCCGGAGTCGTCGAGCCGGCCTCGTCTCGTCGGGCGCTCGCTGCGCTGCTCGTGGGCCATGTAGGCCTCGGTGCCGATGACCGGCTTGATCCCCTGCCGACGGCACTCCTTGTAGAACTCCAGCGTCCCGTACATGTTGCCGTGGTCCGTGATCCCGATCGCCGGCTGGCCGTCGGCGACGGCCCGCGAGACCAGTTCGTCGATCCGGGACGCGCCATCCAGCATCGAGAACTCGGTGTGGACGTGGAGATGGGTGAATGACGCCATTGTGATTTGACGACATTAGTCCGTTTCGGCTCCCGCGCTCCACGCGAACCGGCCGCCGCGAGCATGAACGGTCAGGTCCAGCGCCGCCCCGCCAGGCGCAGCGAGACACGCGGCGCCGGAGGCGCCGCTACAAATACGTACCGGGACGATCCGTCGGTTGACCCGGCAGCTCGCCGGGCCCGGGGCGCTGGCCAGGGGGCAGCTGACGGATCTGCTCCAGCTGCTGACGGGCGGCCAGCTGCTGGGCGAACAGGGTCGCCTGGATGCCGTGGAACAGGCCTTCGAGCCACCCGACGAGCTGGGCCTTGGCCACGCGGATCTCGCTCTCGGACGGCACTTCGCCGTCACGGAACGGCAGGGCCAGCATCTTGAGCTCCTGCTGCAGATCCGGCGACAGGGCGTCGGACAGCTCGATGATCGACCGCTCGTAGATCTCGGCCAGCCGCTCCCGGCTGGGTTCGTCGAGGGGCGCCGCGCGCACCTCCTCGAGCAGCGTCTTGACCATCGATCCGATG
Source organism: Actinomycetota bacterium (assembly GCA_046732015.1). Taxonomy (GTDB): domain Bacteria; phylum Actinomycetota; class UBA4738; order UBA4738; family HRBIN12; genus JAOUEA01. The sequence continues at coordinate 1,590 of JBKPMF010000217.1, read as the reverse complement.
CGCATCACCTTGGCGGGCGACGTGACGGCGTCTCCCTCGTACTCGTCGGAGGCCGCACCGGCGGTCGCCGGGTCGACGAGCTCACCGTGCTCCGGCTGACCTTGCTCGGCCTGGCCGTCATCCTGGCTCTCACTACGGAGGTCACTCATGGGAGGTCCTTTCCTCTTCTGCGTCGTCTTCAACCGGCGGCGGCCACGAAAGGCACCAGCATCTCCGCGGCAGTCAACGACCCGTGACGGCAAACGAGCTCGAAGGGGCCCGAGTCGGCCGGATCGTAGAAGCTCACGGGTTGGTGGGCCACCAGCGCCACGTCGCCGAGACGGGCGGCGATCGGTCGGGCCAGCGCGGGGCCGAACCACCTTTCGTCGACCATCTGCTGCCGGCTCACGATCCAGGCCTGGTCGCCGTACAGCTCGTTGCCGGCGGCGAGGAGATCGTCGGTGGCGCCGCGGAGGGCGTGCAACCAGCGGAACCGACCCTCGCCGGACTGGGCCGCCACCATCTTCAGCACGTCCGGTGCCGGGTCGATGATCCGGTCGCCGACGTCCACCTGCCCGTGGTCGGCGGTCACGAGCAGCACGGCCCCCGGCGGCAGTGCTTCCAGCACGTCGGCGACGAGCCGGTCGGCGAAGCGCAGCTCGGCGTCGTAGAACTCGCCGAACCCCCGCTCGTGGGCCGTCTTGTCGATGCCGCCGTAGTAGGCGTACACGAACCGCTGGCCGGCCCGCAGTTCACGGCCGACGTCGACGGCGATGGCGGACACCGACCGCCACCCGACCGGCCGGGAGCCTCGCAGGTGGGCCTCCGTGAACGCGGTGCCCTGCAGGTCGGCCGGCGACACGACCGGGATCTCGTGCCCGAGAAAGGCGGCATAGGGCTGGACCTCGCGCGGCGGGTGCGTGCGCCGGCCGTCGCCATTCGTCGTGCTCCAACGCAGCACGTTGAGCACGTCGCCACCGATCATCATCCGGTAACCGAGCAGCCCATGTTCGGCCGGCGTGAGGCCGGTCGAGATCGAGCTCAGCGCGGTTGCCGTCGTCGTCGGGACGACACTGGTGATCGCCCCGCCGACCATCCCGGTCAACGTCGGCATCAGCGTCCGCCGCTCCTCGAGCTGTTGCCACCCGAGCCCGTCCAGGATCAGGAGGATCACCTGCTCGGCGTGGGCCACGGGCTCGGGAAACCAGGACGGCAGGGAGTCGGTCCACGTGCCCGGACCCAGCAACGCGGGGACGATCCCGCGCAGGTTCGCTCCCGCGTAGTCGGGAATGATCGGGCTGAGGGTCACCGTCGAGGAGTCCACCATTTCGACCCCTAACGGTAGAGCCGAAGGGGCGAAGGCGACGCAGTGGCCGTCGGGACGCGAACCGATCCGGTGCGCCGAACCGGCACGACGCAGCCGGGCGCCCCGCGCGACCCGTACGATGGCGACGTGCGCGTGTCCACCCGCGGTGACTACGCCTGCCGGGCGTTGCTGTCGCTGGCGCTGCATGCCGACGACGACGGTCCGACCTCGGTGCGCGACATCGCCGAGCGCACGGGACTCCCCCAGCCGTACCTCGAACAGATCCTCCTGGCACTGAAGGGCGC
>JBKPMF010000216.1:0-5877 GCA_046732015.1 Actinomycetota bacterium | reverse complement strand
CGGATGGAGCGCTACCCTCGGCCTTCGTCTACGTACATCGAGACGGGCGCGAGGTCGACACGCACGTCCTCCGCGACGGCAAAGGCGGGGACCCCATGCCACTGTGGAACACGACCTTCGTGTTCACCAGGGCTGGCCTGGACGTGGATGGACTCATCGCCGGCCGGCGGGTGTCCTGCATCAGCGCCGAGCTGCAACGCCTCGCCCACCAGGGATATGAGCTGCCCGCTCATCAGTCCGAGGATCTGCGGCGCCTTACGGAGCTGGGTTGATAGGGGTGGGTGTGCTCACGCCTTGGCTCACGCTATGCCTTCGGGTGCGATCCCCAATCCGGGAAATGCTCCCAGCGCTTCGTCTTTGTGACCCGATGCATCCCGTACCCACTGGCGCTGGCGGTCCAGATATCGGACTGCGACGTCGCACGGCGGTAGAGGGCGAACGCGATCCTCTGACCGTTCGGCGACCAGGTGGGATCGAACGCCACGCCCGGCCCCGAGAGCCGGATGCGCTTGATCGTCCCAGCGTCGACGGACAGCGTGTAGAGGATCCCCGCACCCGAGAACAGGATCGTCTCCCCATCGGGCGACCAGCGGCCAGCCTCCCCTGAGAGGCCCCAAGGCGTGACGCGATGCGGCCCCACGGTTCCATCCACCTTCGCGATGAACAGCGCCTGGCTGCGTCGCTCTGGACGGTCTGGGTCGGTCCGAAGGAAAACGATGCGCCCGCCGTTGGGCGAGTAGTCACCGGGCTCGTCATCGCCGCCGGGATTCGATGTGATCCTCGTCAGATCCGTCCCGTCGGTCGCGTCGATCGAGTAGATGCCGTTCTGCGCTGGATCGGGCTCTCCGAATCCCTCGCAGGCCAGGCGATCGCCGTCGGGTGACCACACCAGGCAGCCGGTGAAGATGTTGGGGTCGGGGAACTCGAACCACCGAACCACGTCACCGGTATCGGGATCGACGATCGTCGTCGCGGTCGTGCAATCCGGCGGGTTCTGGCAAGAGGACACCGCGATCTCGGAACCGTCTGGCGACCATCGCGGCGCCTGCGAGGCCCCTGGAAGCAGTCGCGCTTCGCCCGTGCCGTCGGGGTCGACCGTGAACGTCGCGAAGTCATCCAGCTTCGGCATCTCCCTGGCGAAGGCGATCCGGCCGTTGGGTCCGGACACGACCGCCCACGCCGTTCCGCTGCTCCCGATCACTCCCAGCCACGCCATCCCTGACGCCACGGCAAGTGCTAGCAGTCGCTTCATCTGCCCCTCTCCGAGTCGTTCTCTCGATCCCACGTGTCGTCAGTTCCTCGTCGCGGGCGAAACGAGCGTCGCAGACGCTACTCCGGTGAAATGCAGGCGGTCAACGCTCGAGTCGATGATCCGTCGGTCACCGAGTGGGGCGCGAGCTCGACCTCGTAGGCGAAGGACCCCTACGACCCTACGAGCGGTCGGCGAGTTCCCGCTTTCCGCGCTTGTTCGCATACATCAGCTGGTCCGCTTCTGCCATCAGCTCTGTGGCGCTCATCGGCCGCTCGGGGTCGATCTGGGCGAGGCCGAACGACACACCAAGTCGGTAGGGCCGGCCAGGTAGAGCATTGGCCGCTACGAGCATCGTCTGCAGCCTTGCGACTGCGACCTCGCTCGACGTCGCCGATTCCGACGTCAGGAGGACACAGAACTCGTCCCCGCCGACCCGAGCGATCACATCAGAGGCTCGGAAAGTGTCGTGGAGGATCGCCGCTATCTCACAGAGCATCGCATCCCCGACGGTATGGCCCTGCTCATCGTTGACCGACTTCAGCCCGTCGAGGTCGAGGAACATCAAGCACATCGGTTCGTGGTGTCGCCGCGACCGCTCGACCTGGAGCTCCAGTAGCGGCATGAAGCCTCGGCGGTTCGCGAGGCCGGTGAGCGGATCGACGGTAGCAAGCCGCTCCAGTTCAGCCCGCAGCTCGATCGCCTGTGTCCCGCTGTGGATCAATGCCCGCTCGAGCTTGCCGACCTCATCATCGGAGTAGCGAACGTCCTCCATCGGCTCACCCCGCTCCAGTCGCCTTGCGTTCGCCTCAAGTCGGCCGAGCCGTCGAACCAAGCGGGTGTTCACGACGATGACGGCGAGGAGGGCGAAGAACATCGCGAGCGGCGTGCCGACCACAGCGAGGACGAAGGCGGTGTGCCGCGTGGTGGCCGCCGCTGTCTCCAGCCTCGCGATCTTGTCTTCCTGTTCACCCGTCATCGTGGCCAACATGGCGCGGATCTCGTTCCCCAGGTGGAGCCCGCTCCGCAGCAACAACGTCGTCGATGGACGGAGATCGAAGTCCTTGTCGCCGATCACCCGCAGACGATCGAGCAGACGCAGGCGGTGACTGATCAGCTCGCGGAGGTCGACCGTTCGCCCGTCGGTAGCGCCAAGCTTCGATTCCATCAGGTACACGTCCACATTCAAGGCATCGGAACCGCTCCAGTACGGCGCGAGAAAGCCTTCCTTCCCGGTGAGCAGATAGCCGCGGACACCGGTTTCAGCGTTCAACAGGTCGCTCGCGACGAGATTGATGCTCTCCCGAACCTCGTAGGCGTTGCGCACGCGGTCCGCCGAGGTCTCTGACTGCCCGAGAGCCCTGGAGGACAGGCCGATCGTCACCACGAGGACGAGGAAGGGGAGCATCAGCACCCCGATGAGCCGCGTGCGCAGAGATCCTCGGAACAAGCGTGTCATCCCCTGAACATCGGACGCGGACATCCACCGCTTGATGACTCTACGGAGCCGGAACGGCGTCCCCCATCGGGGCGTTGGCCGGCGATCGGCCTAGGCCCAGACGCGCAGAGCACGGCCGCCACATGCTCCGATGGCCGCCTGCACTAGCGATGCCAACACCGTGGATCCGCAGAACAGCGTTCAGCTTGATTCAGGCTCGATGCAGAACTCGTTGCCTTCGGGGTCTGCCATCACGACCCATCCCCCAGGAGTGGAATCGCGGCGGTCGTCGACAACCTGGGCGCCCAGCCCGACGAGGCGGGCGACCTCTTCTTCCTGGCTCGCAGGGTCCCTCGGCAACAGGTCCAGGTGTACACGGTTCTTGCTCGCCCTCTTCTCAGGCACGGTGACGAACACCAGTCGCGGCAGGCTCCCATCGGGCGGGCTCACCACCCAGTAGTCGTTGCCCGGTTGCTGCTGCAGCTCGTTGAGATATCCCGTGACCGCCTCCCAGAACTGGGCGACCGAGCGAGCATCCAAGCAGTCGAACGTGATGTTGAGAACGAGTGCACTCACAGGGTCACGAAGCGAAGATGACCACCGAGAGCGCTGCCACGGCCGCGATCGTGAGCAGCACGGTGGTGCCACTCCGCCCTCGCCCCAAGCGCCCGCGGCCCGGTGTCAGACAGCGTGAACGCGTCGGGATTCGGCCCGCCACCGTGCATCACCACCGCCGGACACCTCCTTGGACTCGGCTCTTGGAACCAAGTATGAGCGTTGATGCAGTCAGAGACGACGATCCGTACTCGTCTACCCACAGCGCCGACCCGGATACGATTGCGCGATGGGAACCCGAGCGCCGATGCCTCGCTGGTATGACATCCCGGTCGTGTGGCTGGGTCTCCAGGTGCTCGTCATGGCCGCGTTCCTCGCCGCCGTCCGCTGGTTGTTCCCCGACCTAAGCGGTCCGATTTCAACGATCGTCTTCGTAGGTGGGCTCGCTCTCATCGCCCTGGCCGCGTATCGACTCAGGCGCTCACTGGTCGCACGCGACGCGCGAAAGCCGGACTGAACAAGCCGCGAGACGTGCGCGGGCGCCAGGACCTCGGCGTACTCGGACCCATGGACGATTCGACCACTTCTCGGTCGTCGACGCGCCTGTGGAGATTGCGTCGCCGCCGTTGACCGCGGACGCCCGGTGGAACAACGGTGTGACCGTGTGTGTGTCGCTTGGCTTCATGACTGTTCTCGCGGATCAGACCATCGGCCTATGAACCGCGTGGGGTGGGCCGTGTTGACGCTGTTCGTCGTCGCCCTGGCGGTGGCCCTGAGTCTGCTCAATGAGGGCCTCATCTGACGAGACCGCCCCTAGGCATCACCCGTCCCGCGCCTGAGGCTCTTCAGCTGCCTCGAAATCCCAGCGGGTCGGTCGCGGCAGCTCCGACGGATCGAACTGTTCCATGCCGTACATGCCCGGGAGGCCGAACACCTTGGACGGGACGACCCGGAAGATCGTGTACGGCGGCGGTCCGGCGGTTGGGGCGTTCGGGCCGAAGACCTTGTCCCCTTTCGCTTCGAGCGGCCAGCCCTTCTCGTTGAGGACCTCTGCCATGCGTCGGACGTCCTCGTCCTCGGTGAGCGCCTCGGCGCGGCCCTCGATGACGATGTCGATGGACGGGAGCGTGGAACTGCTCGTGGCCACGACGCATCGACCGTCCGCGGAGAGGTTGCGCCCCTTCCGGGTCTCCTCCCCCACGACCATGTGCATCGCGCCATCGATCCAGAACGCGATGACGGGCATGAGGTGCGGCCGACCATCCGGACGCGTGGTTGCGAGCCAGCTGGTTCGTGAGTCCTCAGGCTCCGCGAGACGTTGTCGCGCCAGGTCCCACGGAGACGTCTCCGCTCCGTCGCCTACCAGCGAGCGCTCGTGGTCCGGAATCCGTTCCTGCGTCATCCCATCCCTCCTTGAGCAGCATCGCCGCCCGCTCTCACCAATGCCGTGAGTCCTTCGTTGTCCAGTTCGAACCCGTAGGCGAACGCGCGCTCGTAGGCTTCGTCGCCAAGTGCTTCTCGCGCCGCGAGCGCCGGATCGCCGAACTGCGCGATCGCCACGTCAGGGAACCGGACGAGGAACTCGCTCTCGAGTCGCTCCCACCCCCCCATCAACCGGGCGGCGTCCTCGTGACGACCCTCGAACGAGGCGACGATGGCGTTCGGCAGCATCACGGTCGACAGGAGAGACGCGTTGGTCGCGGGCGTCGCCACCTCGCGCCGCCCTTCGCGCACGAGCGCCGTCGCGACGTCGGTGGCTTCGCGCACGAGGGCTCGGGCGGTATCGGCTTCGCCGAGCATCAACCGCATCCCGGACAGGCCGACCAGGTTCTGGCTGATCCCGAGGCGGTCGCCGATGCTGCGCTGGATCTCGATCGCCTCCTCGAACGATCCCACCGCTCCGGCGGCCTCGCCTCGGAGCATCCGCGAGAAGCCGATCCCCCCGAGGATGCGACTCCGCAGGAGCGCATCGCCATCACCCAGGATCTCCAGCGCTTCGTGGAGGATCTGCTCACCGGCTTCGAAATCGCCGTCTGCCAGGCTCGCGACGAACGACAGGTCGAACAATGCCGACGCCAGGAGCTCGCGATCACCGAGCGAGCGGGCGATGACCGCTGCCTCGTCATAGACGTGACGCATCTCCTCGAACGCCGACCGCCAGTACAGCAGGCCGCCGTACCCTCCCAGCGCGCGGGCCCGCGCCTCGTCCGGATGCTGCGCTTCGGGCAGGTCGAGCAGCCGCGCGAGTCGCGCCTCCCCTTCGGCGAGGTGCCCTCGTTCCTGCCAGAAGCGCCAGATCGCCGCCGATGTGCGCAGTCCGGATTCGACCGCCGTCCGGTCTTCACCGTTGGCCTCGGCGACATCCAGCGCCGTTCGGATGTTGTCGTGCTCTCGCTCCAGTAGGGCGAACCAGTCGACCTGCTCGGCGCCGACGAGGTGCGGCTCGGCCTCGATCGCCAACGATCGCACCCACGCCGCGAGTCGATGTTCGATCGTCGCTCGTTCACCGGCGGCATCGAGACGCTCGCCGGCGAACTCGCGGATGGTCTCCAACATCGAGTACCGGACATCCCCGAAGACCGGATCGGATCGACGCACCAGACTGGCATCGGTGAGGCCGCCCATCACCTCGAGC
>JBKPMF010000215.1:0-2999 GCA_046732015.1 Actinomycetota bacterium | reverse complement strand
GGTCATCATCATCATGCTGCTGTTCTCGATCGCGAACGGGCTCTACATCCAGGAGCACCTCAACCGCATCTGGGACCGATCCGCCGGCGCGGCGGCCGCGCCGCCGGAGTCATTGCCGGGCGACCCGGGCACGACGCCGATGCCCGGACCACCCAGCCTCTGAGCCACACCCGCTGGTCGCGCAGCGCGAACACGCTCGCTCCCGGTTCGCCGCCCCCCGCCCAGGGTTCTATGCTCCCCCCACTCCGAACGAAGGGATCGAACCGTGGAAGACGAACTGCTGAACGCCGCCGACGCAGCCGTGGAAGACGCCATCGTCGAGGAAGAGACGGCCACCGTGCTCCACGCTGACGCCCTGGCCAAGGCCGAGGCCGCCGCAGAGCTCGCCGCGGCCGCCGAGGAACTGGCCGCCGAAGCGGTCGTGGAAGAAGCGGTCGCCGAGGAACTCGACGACATGGCCGCCGAGGACACGGCCACGGCCGAGCTGCTCGCCGAGGCCGCCGACGCAGAAGAGGGCGACGCCTAGCGCTCCCGTGCGGGGCCGGGGGCCTTGAGACGTGCTCCGCGGAAGGGCATCACACCGATCTTGGGCGCGGCCACCGTTCCCACGGTCCGTGCCCACGATCGTCGGAGCTCCTCCACCACCGCGGCGGGGAGCGACCCCTTGTCGAGCGCCGGCCCGACAAGTCGGACGATGAAAGGCCCCGGCTGCACCCAGGTCGGCGCGAACCGGATCTTCGACACCTCCCAGGAGTCCGCCGTCGGCGCGAACGTCACGAGCACCACCATGCCGTCCTGGACTTCCGGCACGAACCCGTCCGCGGTCATCCCGGTGAGGGAGTTGCCGGCGCCGAACGCCACCCACCGTCCGCCGACCCGGCGTATCGGCTGCACGACGTGGGCGTGATGTCCCACGATCAGGTCGATCGCGTCGCTCCCCGCGAGCCGCCTCGCGATCCGGTCCTGATCGGGCGAGACGGCATGGCTGAACTCCTGGCCCCAATGCAGGCTGACGACGACCAGGTCGGCGCCCTCGCGGCGTGCTCGTTCGGCCCTGGTGATGATGGCATCCGGATCGATGCGGTTGGCCATCCACACCCGCTCGGGACGGAGCCCGTTGAACCCGAACGTGTAGGCGAGATGGGCCACCACCACGTCGCCCACCTGGTAGCGAACGATCGAGCGGCTCTCCCGCTTCGTGCGTGCGCTGCCGGTATGCGACACGCCCTGGGCATCGAGCGCATCGAGGGTGGAGCGGATGCCCACGGTGCCGGCGTCCAACGTGTGGTTCGAGGCGGTGGAACACCCGTCGTAGCCGGCGTAGCGGATCGCCGCCGCCAGCTGATGCGGCGCGACGTACCGGGGTGAACCCGACGGTGGCACGGCCGGCCCGGACAACGGCGTCTCAAGATGACAGATCGCCAGGTTCGCCGACCGGATCAGCGGCCGCAGCCGCGCCAACATCGGACGGAAGTCCAGGCCGTGCCCGTCGGCGTAGCGGCGGGCCGCCGGCCACAGCGCCGGCGACCCGAGGTCGTCACCCGTGAAGGCGATCGTGATCGGCGAAGCCGTGGTGGCCTGAGCGGGCCCCGGTATCGGGGCAACCGACAGGACCGTCGACGCCAGCACGGCGCCGACGGTCCATGCGGTTCGTCTCAGCAGGCGTTGCAGATCTCCGGCCCGATCTCGGCGTTGACCCAGGAGTCGGTGCTGTCGGCGTCGAAACGATCCACGCCGGGACCTCCGTCGATGAGGTCACCGGGGTCGCCGTCCTTGACCGAGAGGCAGAAGTCGTTGCCGGGGCCGGCGTGGACCACGTCGACACCCTTGAGGGAGTCGAAGAAGTCCTGGTCGCCGCCCAGGTTCGCGACGTCCGATCCCCTCGTGTCGGACACGAAGTCGTCCCCGAATCCACCCTCGTAGCGGTCGTCGCCGAAGCCACCGGCCATGAAGTCGGTGCGTCCCCCGCCGATCAGCACGTCGTTGCCGAGCTGACCGAGGATGCTGTTGCGATTCGCGCCACCGACGAGACGATCGTTGCCATCCTCGCCGACGAGACGATCCTTCCCGCCATCACCCAGGATGCGATCCTTGCCCGCGCCGCCGTAGACGATGTCGTTGCCTCCGAGCGCCTTGATCACGTCATCACCCTGGAAGCCACAGATCACGTCCTTGCCGCCGGTGCCTCGAAGGCGGTCGTCGTTCTCGGTGCCCTCGATCGTGCAGTTCTGGTGCACGATCCCGACGTCGGCGGCCCGGGCGATCGCGCCCCACTTACACCCGCGCTGGGCCGGATCATCCAAGGCGGCGAGGCTCATGGTGTTGAACGCGCAGAGCGTGTGCACCATCGGCAGCGTGGCGTGCGCCGTTGCCGGACCCGCGAGCGCGAATACCCCCTGAAGGACCAACGCGAGCGATACCGCCGCGGTCCCCATCCTCATCCTGCGTCGAGCCATGGCTCTCCCCTTTCCGGTTCGTGCTGGGCAATCATGCTCCTGTTGCACTGTCATGTCACCGGTCGTTCGGCCCATCCCCGCCGGAACCACACCTGCTCAGGGCCGGGGCGTGGATGCGACCTGTTCGGCGGCCCGCATCAGCCGGAGGACATTGCGACCGGCGATCGCCAGGAGGGCGTCGTCAGCGTAGCCACGCGCGGCGAGTTCGGCGAACAGGGCGGGATAGCCCGAGACGTCATCGAGCCCGTGGGGCATGACCCCCGCGCCGTCGAAGTCGCCTCCGACCCCGATGGCGTCGACCCCGGCCACGTCGCGCACGTGGTCGATGTGATCGGCGACTTCGCCCACCGTCGCCTCGACCTCGTGCTCGTCGAACCATGAATCCATCGCCGTGCTCACCGCGTCGGGGTCGTCCGGGTGCTCGGCCTTGAGGCGATGGGCCTCCTCCCACCCGGCCCGGTTGAGGGCAGCGCCCTCCTTCGTGACGAAACCCGGCACGAACGTCACCATCACCACCCCGCCGGTCCGGCCCACCTGCTCCAG
>JBKPMF010000214.1:0-18009 GCA_046732015.1 Actinomycetota bacterium | reverse complement strand
GGGGGAACCGGATGCGGTTGGACGGCAAGGTTGCGGTGATCACCGGGGGCGGAAGCGGCATGGGCAAGATCGCCTCGGAACTGTTCGCGAGCGAAGGAGCGAAGGTCGTACTCACCGATGTCAACGACGAAGCCGGCGAAGCCGCAGCTGCAGGGATCGTCGCCGGCGGAGGCGACGCCGCCTACGTCCACGCCGACGTGTCGAAGGAATCCGAAGCCGAGGCGATGGTGCACGCCGCCGTCGAGCGGTTCGGCGGCCTCCACATCCTCTACAACAACGCGGGGGTGATGCTGCCCGACGACGGCTCGGTCGACACCACCGACGAGCGCATCTGGGACATCACCCTGGGAGTGAACGTCAAGGGCGTGGCCTTCGGGTGCAAGTTCGGGGTGCCCGCCTTGATCGCCAGCGGCGGCGGGTCGATCATCAACGTCGCGTCGTTCGTCGCATGGCTCGGCGCCGCCACCTCGCAGACCGCCTACACCGCATCGAAGGGCGCCGTCCTGGCGATGACTCGGGAGATCGCGGTGGAGTACGCCCGCAAGGGCGTCCGCTGCAACGCACTGTGCCCGGGACCGATCGAGACCCCGCTGCTGATGCAGCTCCTGTCCGATGAGCAGAAGAAGCAGCGGCGCTTCGTGCACATCCCCATGGGCCGGCTGGGGCAGGCGGAAGAGCTCGCGAAGGCCGCGCTGTTCCTGGCGAGCGACGACTCGAGCTACATGACCGGCGCGTCACTGATCGTGGACGGCGGGATCACGGCCGCCTACGTCACGCCCGAGGACTAGTCATTCCGGGCCGCCCCGCTCGAACCCCCGACTTGACGGGTTCGCCCACAAGGTCTCTGATACGCGAGGGTTCCGACCGGTTCGGGATCGCACAGTTCGTCTCACCACCTGCAGCACGGGAGGGAAGGGGGGAGTAGATGGACGAAGCCGCCAGAGCGAGCACGGGCACCGATGCCACTCGCAAGAGCGACACCGATCGGCTTCACGAACTCGGCTACGCCCAGGAGCTGAAGCGGGGCATGTCCGGGTTCTCGAACTTCGCGGTGAGCTTCACGATCATCTCGATCCTGTCCGGGTGTCTCACCCTGTTCGGGTTCGGCATGTTCGTGGGAGGCCCTGCGAGCAGCGCGTACGGCTGGCTCCTCGTCGGCCTCATGGTCACCTTCGTCGGGTTGGCCATGGCCGAGGTGTGCTCGAGCTATCCAACGGCGGGCGGCCTGTACTACTGGTCGGCGAAGCTCGCGAAGAAGAACGGTCCCGCGTGGGCCTGGTTCACGGGCTGGTTCAACCTCCTGGGACAGGTCGCGATCACCGCGGGTATCGACTTCGGGCTCTCGGCGTTCATCTGCGCCTTCATGGGGATCGCGTTCGACGTCGAGGTGACGAAGGTCATCTTGATCGGCACCTACACGTTGGTGTTGGCGGTGCACGGCCTCCTGAACACCTTCGGTGTGCGGCTGGTCGCGATCTTCAACAACGTCAGCGTGTGGTGGCACGTCGCGGGTGTCGCGATCGTGGTGGCGATGTGCATCATCCTCCCCGACTCGCACACGTCTCTCGGCACGATCTTCAGCTTCAGCCAGGAGCCGTCGGGACCGGATCAGGTTGCGGGATTCATCAACCTGACCGGGTTCACGAAGAGCCCGGTGCCGATCCTCGGCATCACGGCATACGTGTTCCTGATCGGGTTACTGCTCACGCAGTACACGATCACCGGCTACGACGCCTCGGCGCACATGACCGAGGAGACGCATGAAGCCGACGTCTCCGGACCCAACGGGATCTGGAAGTCGATCGTGATCTCGGTGTTCTTCGGCTACATCCTTCTGCTGGCGGTCTGGTACGCGATGCAGGGTCAAGCCGGATTCGATGCCGCGGCGGCATTCCAGTACCCAGCGACCGGGAACATCGCGGCTCCGGCCGGGATCTTCCTCGACTCGTTCGGCAAGAGCGGCGCGATCTTCGCGTTGATCATCGTGATGGGCGCGCAGTTCTTCTGCGGCATGGCGTCCGTGACGACGAACTCGCGGATGATCTACGCGTTCTCCCGTGACGGCGCGGTTCCCGGCCACCGGTGGTGGCACTCGATCAACAAGCGGACCCGCACCCCAACGAACGCGATCTGGCTGGCCGCCGTGCTGGCCTGGTTGCTGGTCGCTCCGGCGTACTGGCTGGGGTCGATCGTCGCCTACTTCGCGGTGACGGCTGTCGGTGTCATCGGCCTCTACATCGCCTACGTGATCCCGATCTTCCTGCGGCGGCGGGCCGGCGCCGACTTCCAGGAGGGCCCGTGGAAGCTGGGCAAGTGGAGTGCCCTCATCGGATGGATCGCCGTGATCTGGGTGGCGTTCATCTGCGTGGTCCTGATGCTCCCGCAGTTCAACTGGGGCGACGGGATCAAGTTCATCGACGTGTTCAACTTCACGCCGGTGATCGTCGGCGGAGTGTTCATCATCACGGGCCTGTGGTGGGTCATCTCAGCCCACAAGTGGTTCAAGGGACCGCAGGTGCAGGGTTCCGCTGAGGAACTGGCCGCGATCGAGGCCGATCTCGAACTGAAGCACAGCTAGGCATCGACGATCGAAGGGGCGCGGCGGGCCGTCACGGCCGCCGCGCCCCGTTCGTTTCTACGGGAGGCCGAGGAGGAGAACGACATGGAAGTCCAGGGCATGCTCAGCGCGAAGCAGCTCGAGGAACTGGCGACGGCGGGCGAGATCGACACCGTGCTCTGCATGTTCACCGACCTGCAAGGCCGGTTCATGGGCAAGCGGATCCTTCCCGACTTCTTCCTCGAGGAGATCCTGGGTGCCGAGGGCCTGCACGCGTGCCTCTATCTGCTCGCCGTCGACATGGAGATGGAACCGCTTCCCGGCTACGAGTACGCGAGCTGGGAGACCGGCTACGGCGACTTCCGCATGGTGCCGGACATGGACACCTTGCGCCTGTGCCCGTGGCTGGAGAAGACGGCGATGGTGATCTGCGATATCTACGCCGAGGACGAGGACGTGGCGGTGCCGGTGGCGCCGCGCCAGATCCTGAAGGACCAGCTGGCGAAGGCCGCGAAGATGGGCTACACGGTCAAGACCGGGTCGGAGCTGGAGTTCTACCTGTTCAAGGACGGCTACGACGAACTGGCTGAGCGCAGCTACCGCGACGTGCACCCGTCGAGCAGCTACATCATGGACTACCACATGCTCCAGACCACCAAGGACGAGTGGATCATCCGCCAGATCCGCAACCACATGCGTGGCGCCGGCATCCCGATCGAGTTCTCCAAGGGCGAGTTCGGCAAGGGCCAGCACGAGATCAACATCACCTACTCCGACGCCCTGTCGAACGCCGACCATCACTCGATCTACAAGCACGGCGTGAAGGAGATCGCGGCGCTCAACGGCGTGTCGGCCACGTTCATGGCGAAGTGGACCATGGAGGAGGCCGGGTCCTCGTGCCACCTGCATTCGTCGATCTGGAACGCCAAGGGCACGAAGAGCCTCACGTGGAGCGACGAGGGCGTCGGCAACATGACCGACGAGTTCCGCTGGTACCTCGGCGGGCTGATGGCGACCGCAAGAGAGATGGCGTGGATGTACGCGCCGTTCGTGAACAGCTACAAGCGCTATCAGCTGGGCTCGTGGGCGCCGACCGCGATCGTGTGGAGCCGGGACAACCGGACCTGCGGCTACCGCACCGTCGGTGAGCACAAGGCCTTCCGCGTGGAGTCCCGGATCCCCGGCGCGGACGCGAACCCGTACCTGGCCTTCGCCGCCACGGTGGCGGCTGGCATGTGGGGCATCGAGAACAAGATCGAGCCGCCCGCGATGTTCGAGGGCAACGCCTACGAGGCCAAGCGCGTGCCTCGGGTGCCGACCAGCCTGCACGAGGCCATCGATGTGTTCCGCAAGTCGAAGGCCGCCAAGGAGATGTTCGGTGACTTCGTCTACGGCCATCTGCTGAACACGGCGGTCCAGGAGCAGACGACCTTCGACAACCTGTGCGTCACCGACTGGGAGCTGCACCGTTACTTCGAACGAGGATGAACGCTCAGGGTCGGTGTTAGCGTTCCCCGTGTGAACGTCGTCGTCCTGGCCAAGTGGGTGCCCGAGCCCCAAGGCACGCCATCGCTGGGTCCCGATCACCTGCTCGTGCGTGACGGCGCCGAGGGCGCGCTCGACCCCGGCGACGAGATCGGCCTGGAGGCGGCCCTCCAACTGGTGGAGCGGGACGGTGGCGAGATCACGGTCGTGTCGATGGGCCCAGAGATCGCGTCGGCCGCGGTCCAGCGCGCCTTGGCGATGGGTGCGCACCGCGGCGTCCTGGTGACCGACGATGCGCTGCGTGGCGCCGACACCCTGGTGACCGGGCGAGTGCTCGCTGCCGCGGTGCGGCATGCGGAGCACCCCGACCTGGTGATCGCCGGCGTGGAGTCGACGGACGGCTACACCGGCACAATGCCCGCCACCGTCGCGGAGCTCCTGGAGCTCCCCAGCGTGACCTTCGCGCGGGCCCTCGACGTCGCCGACGGCGCCATCCGCGCCGAGCGGCAGACCGCAACCGGCTTCGACGTCGTCACGTGCCCCCTGCCCGCCGTCGTCACCCTCACCGCCGGAGCCACCGAGCCCCGCTACCCCAGCCTCAAGGGCGTCATGGCCGCCAAGCAGAAGCCGTTCGACCGGCTGACGGTCGCCGATCTCGGGCTCGATGCCGACACCCTGTCGCCGACCCAGCGGGTGGCGGCCGTGGAGGACGCGCCCACCAAGGCGGGTGGAGCAACGATCGACGCGAGCGACGACGCGGAGACGCGCATCGCCGACCTGCTCGCGGAGGCGAAGGTGATCTGATCATGACGACCGTGTGGGTGGTCGCCGAGCACGATGGTGGGGGGTCGCTCTCCGCGGCCACCGGTGAACTCCTCACGAAGGCACGCGCGGTCGGCGACACGGTGGACCTGGTCGCGCTCGGGTCCGGGGCAGCCGCGACGGCGGGGGCGGCCGGAGGGTTCGGGGCAGGGCGCGTGTTCGCCTGTGACGACCCCGCTCTGGACGACGCGCCCCGAGCGACTGCCCACGTGATTGCCCGCCTCGTGGGTGAGCACGCCCCCGACCTCGTGCTCTTGGCGACGACCTACTCGGGGCGGGACATCGCCGGCCGTCTCCAGGCGAGGACGGGTTCGGCGTTGATGAGCAACGCCACGGACGTCCTCAGCCCGACGCGAGCTCGCACCGAGATCCTGGGCGGCACGCAGATCGTCGACGTCGACCTGGACGGTTCGACGCCCATCGTGCTCATGAAGCCGAGATCCCTCGAGGCCGAACCCACCGGCGGCGGCCCCGCCGAGGTCGTCACGATCCCCGCGGACCTGCCGCCCGGGTTGGTGGACGCCAAGGTCGAGGAACGGCACGAAGCGGAGGCGAGCGGCCCGTCCCTGGATGACGCCGCCGTGGTGGTGGCGGGGGGCCGAGGGTTGGGTGGCCCCGAGGCGTTCGCGATGCTCGACGACCTCGCAGCCGCGATCGGCGGGGCGGCGGTGGGCGCATCGCGCGCGGCGGTCGACGCCGGCTGGGTCCCGTACGCCTACCAGATCGGCCAGACCGGCCGGACGGTGAAACCCAGGGTGTACATCGCCGTGGGGATCAGCGGCGCGCTGCAGCACATCGTGGGCATGAAGGGCGCCGGACGCATCATCGCGATCAACAAGGATGCCGACGCGCCGATCATGCGGCTCGCCGACCTCGCCGTTGTGGGCGACCTCACCGCGGTGGTCCCGGCCCTCACGCAGGAGATCCGCCGACGAGCCGGCTCCTGAGCGCCGTCGCGCTCGCGGCCGTCCTGGCGGCGGCGCTCGTGCTGTTCCTCGCTCGGGCCCGGCAGCGGGCCCGTCTGGTCCGTGCCGCCAGGCCCGGCGGGCGCACCGACGACACCGGGACCCGCGCCACCCGCGAACTCTCGCACGTGCTCGGCCAGCGCAAGCTGTTCCAGAAGGCGGTGCCGGGCCTGATGCACGCGTTCATCTTCTGGGGGTTCCTGGTGCTGCTGCCCACGATCGTCGAGGCGATGCTGGCGGTGATCGATCCCGACTGGACCTTGCCGATCCTCGGGCACGCGGCGTGGTTCGCCGCCATGGTCGACGTCTTCGCCCTCCTGGTCCTGGTGGGAGTCGGCACCGCGTTCTGGATCCGCAAGGTGCAACGGCCAGACCGGTTCCGCGGCAGCCACCTGGGGGAAGCCGATCGCATCCTGCTCGCGATCACCGCGATCGTGGTGACGCTGCTGTTGTGGAACGCGTCCCGGATCGCGCTCGGCCTCGTGGCGAACCCGGGTCCTGTCTCGGATGCGCTTTCGGGCCTCTTCGGCGGCGGCTCGTCCACCGAGGTCGCCGAACGGATCCTGGTGTGGTCGCACCTGCTGGTGGTGCTCGGCTTCCTCGCGTACCTGCCCGCCTCGAAGCACCTGCACATCATCACGGCGGCGCCCAACGTGTGGCTCGCCAAGACCGCACCCAGCGGCAAGCTCGAGCGGCTCGACATCGATCTCGAGGCACCCGAAGCCGAGATACGGTTCGGTGCCGCCACCGCCGCCGACCTGTCGCGGCCGCAGCTGCTCGACCTGTTCTCGTGCACGGAGTGCGGGCGCTGCCAGGAGGTCTGTCCTGCGTGGGCCACAGGCAAGCCACTCAGCCCGAAGCTGCTGATCATGCAGCTCCGTGATCACGTCACCGCCGAGGCGCCCACGATCCTGGCTGCCGCCGACGGCACGGGCGTCGTCGAGCTGCAGCCGCTCGTGCCGAACGCGGTGAGCGATCAGGTCGTGTGGGACTGCGTCACGTGCGGTGCCTGCGTGCGTGAGTGCCCCGTGGACATCGAGCACGTCGACACGATCGTCGACCTGCGCCGGCACCTGGTGATGGCGGAGTCGCGCTTCCCCACCGAGGCGGGGTCCATGCTCCGCGGCATCGAAGGTCCGGCCGAGAACCCGTGGTCCCAGCCGGCGAGCGCGCGCATGGACTGGGCCGACGGCCTGGGCGTCCGGGTGCTGCAGCCCGGCGAGGAGCCTCCCGAGTTCCTGTTCTGGGTGGGCTGCGCGGGCGCGTTCGACGAACGGGCCCGCGAGGCCACGCGGTCGATCGCGCGCCTGCTCACCGCCGCAGGCGCAGATTTCGCGGTGCTCGGTCCCGCCGAGCGATGCACAGGCGATCCGGCGCGGCGCATGGGCCACGAGTATCTGTTCCAGATGCTCGCGGAGCAGAACGTCGCCACCCTCCGGGAGCACCGCGTGACGAAGATCGTCGCGAGCTGCGCGCATTGCTTCAATACGCTCGCGAACGAGTACCCCGACTACGGCGGAACCTTCGAGGTGCTGCACCACACCGAAGTGCTCTCGGCGTTGCTGCGTGACGGCCGCCTGTCTCCACGTCCCGGCGCCAGCGTCGACAGCGCCACGTTGCACGACCCCTGCTACCTGGGCCGGCACAACGGACGGTTCGACGCGCCACGCGACATCCTCGACGCGTCGGCTACGAGCACGGTCGAGATGCCGCGTTCGCGGGAACGCTCGTTCTGCTGCGGCGCCGGTGGCGCCCGCATGTGGATGGAGGAAGACGAAGGCACCGACCGGATCAACGAGACGCGCTTCGCCGAAGCCGCGGCGACGGGTGCCACCACGGTCGGCACCGCCTGCCCCTACTGCCTCGTGATGCTCGACGACGCCGCCAAGTCCGAAACGAGCGACGTGCGCGTGGCCGACGTCGCCACCCTGCTCGCCGAATCGGTCCTGGATCCGGCGGACTAGTCCATCGCTGAGTACCGAGCCCGCTCGCTCACGAGAAGGCACGGAGGCCGGTCAGCAGGCCCCCGATCACCAGGGTATGGATCTCCTCGGTGCCCTCGTAGGTGATGACCGACTCGAGGTTGGTCATGTGGCGCATGATCGGGTACTCCAGCGTGATGCCATTCGCGCCGAGGATCCCGCGGCAGGTCCGGGTGATCTTCAACGCCTCGCGGGTGTTGTTGAGCTTGCCGAACGACACGTGCTCGGGTCGCAGTCGGCCCTCGTCCTTCATGCGACCCAGATGCAGCGCGAGCAACGTTCCCTTGTTGAGCTCGAGCGCCATGTCGGCCAGCTTCTTCTGCGTCAGCTGGAACGTGCCGATCGGCTTGCCGAACTGCTCGCGCGTCTTCGAGTACTCCAATGCGGTCTCGAAACACGCCCGGGCCGCGCCCATCACGCCCCACACGATCCCGTAGCGAGCTTCGTTGAGACAGGACAGCGGTCCCTTCAGGCCCTGGACGCCGGGCAGGATCGCGTCGGCGGGCAGCCTCACGCCGTCCATCACCAGCTCGGACGTCACCGAGGCACGCAGGGACATCTTCTTGTGGATCTCCGGCGCGCTGAATCCCGGCGATGCCGTGGGCACGACGAACCCCCGGATGCCTTCGTCGGTGTTGGCCCACACGATCGCGACGTCGGACACGCCACCGTTCGTGATCCACATCTTCGTGCCCGACAGGACCCAGTCGTCGCCGTCGCGCTTGGCCACCGTCCGCATGCTGCCCGGATCGCTCCCCGAGTCGGGCTCGGACAGGCCGAAGCAGCCGATCGCCTCGCCGGCGGCCATGCGCGGGAGCCACTCCGCCTTCTGCTCGTCGCTGCCGAAGGCGTAGATCGCGTACATCGACAGTGCGCTCTGCACCGAGACGAACGAGCGAAGTCCCGAATCGCCGGCCTCCAGTTCGAGCTCGACCAATCCGTACGCCACCGAGTTCAGGCCCAGGAAATGCTCGCCTTCGAGCTGCATCCCGAGGAAGCCCATGCCACCGAGTTCGGGCCCGAGTTCGCGCGCGGGGAACACGCCCTGCTCGTACCAGTCCTCGACCTCGGGCAGGATCCGCCGGCGGACCCACTCGCGGGCGACGTCACGGATCGCGCGCTCCTCGTCGGTCAGCAGGTGCTCGAGATCGAGCAGGTCGGAAGGATCGGCAGGCGGGTTGGCAGCGCTCATGGTTCGACGGTAGCACCGGGGCCGCGCGGTGGTGCGACACCCCTGGTCGCTGTGCCACACTCGATGCCATGGATGCCCCGCAGGCCAAGCCGATCCTGTTCGTCCGATGCGAACCCGACGAGACGTTCGGCGTGGGTCCCACCGCCGTCGAGGCAGCCGGCGGGTCGGTCCTCGAGTGGAACGCGCTCGACGCCGAGGCCCCGAAACCGCGCCTCGAGGACGTCGCCGGCGTGGTGGTGTTCGGCAGCTCCTTCAACGTCGAGCACGCGGACGAACAACCCTTCATCAAGGAGGTTCGGGAGCTCACGCGCGAGGCCGTCGACACCGGGGTCCCGTACCTGGGCGTCTGCTTCGGCGCACAGATGCTGGCGTGGTCGCTCGACGCCGAGATCACGAAGGCGCCGGTGCGCGAGATCGGCTTCGAGCCCATCCGGCCGCTCGCCATCGCCGCCGACGACCGGCTGCTGGCCCACTACGAGCCGGGCGACCACGTCTTCCAATGGCACATGGACACGTTCGCCTTGCCGGACGGTGCGGAGCTGCTCGTCACCGGGGACGGCGTGCACCATCAGGCCTACCGGGTCGGCGACCGGACCTGGGGCGTGCAGTTCCACTTCGAGATCGATCGGGCCGAGATCGAGACGTGGCTCACCGCGTTCGAGGCCACCGAGGACCTCGCGGTGACCTGGGGCAAGCCTTCGGACGCGGTCCGCGCGGAAGCCGATCGGTATCTCGCCGTCCATCAGGACAAGGGCCGACGCGTGTTCGAGCGATTCGCGGAGCTCGCGGCCCCATGAGCTACCGGCCGCTGATCGCGGTCGTGGCCTACCACTTGGCGGACGACCGTGTTCCGAGGTGGCCCGACGGCGGCTACGGTGTCCCCGCGCCCTACCTCGAGGCGCTTCGCCGTGCGGGGGCGCGGACGGCGATCATCGCCCCGGGTGAGGAGGGCGAGCTCGAAGCACTCCTGGAGCCGTTCGACGGCCTGGTGTTGGTGGGCGGCGGCGACGTCCACCCCTCCACTTACGGAGCCGATCCCGACACGGCGCACCTCTACGGCGTCGAACGCGACCGGGACGCCTTCGAGATCGGGCTCGTGCACGCCGCTGACCGATTGCACGTCCCCACGCTCTGCATATGCCGGGGGATGCAGATCATGAACATCGCGTTCGGGGGCACGCTGCACCAGCACCTGCCCGACATGGACGGCCTGCTTCCGCACGGCGTGCCAGTCGAGAACACCGAGTCCCTGCACCCCGTGACGCCCGAGCCGCGCACCCTGCTGTCGGCCACGACGAAATCCGGTCCACTCACGTGCTCGTCGCATCACCATCAAGGGGTCGACCGCGTCGGTGACGGCCTCGTCGTGAGCGGGCGCAGCCCGGACGGGCTGGTCGAGGCGATCGAGGTGCCGGTGCCCGACATGAACACGACGGGCGTCTCAGAGGCGGAGATCACGTGGATGCTCGGGGTGCAATGGCATCCGGAGGAGACGGCGGCCGCCGATCCCGCACAGCAGTCGTTGTTCGACGCGGTCACCCTGCTCGCCCGTCATCGTGGCTCCCGGGCCGGGCCCGGCGAGCCCGTCGGCCGGAACCGGCCGTACGGGCTGTCGGACTACGACGAGGGCTGGCCAGGCAGCTTCGAACGTGAGGCCGAACAGATCCTCGCAGCGCTCCCCGCGGACACCGTCGCCAGGATCGACCACGTCGGGTCGACGTCGGTGCCGGGACTCGCGGCCAAGCCGGTCATCGACATCCAGCTCTCATTGGTCTCGATGGTGCCGCGCACGGACTACGTCGAACCGCTCGTCGCGCTCGGCTACGATTGGACCCCCGACCCGTGGGACGACCAGCACGAATACTTCAGCCGCTCGGTGGATCTGGCCCGGAGTACCTCCCCAGGTGAGACCGCAGGTGACGACCACGCGGTCCACATCCACGCGTGCCTGACGGGCAGTGATTGGGAGCGCCGCCATCTCGCGTTCCGCGACGCCCTTCGCGCCGATCCAGCCGCGGCGAGCGCCTACGCATCGCTCAAACGCCGGCTGGCCGCCGATCACCCGCGGGACATCATGGCCTACGTGGACGGCAAGACCGATTTCGTGCGTGACATCGAGACTCGGCAGCTGGGGACTAGCCCGCAGGAACCGGCAAGAAGGGGCTAGCGTTTCCCGGGCGATACCTGGATAATCCCCGGCATCTCGTAGGGCGAGCCGAAGAAGTCACGGCTCGAGCGGGGAGGGACGAGTCATCCGTACGGTCCGGGTCAAGGGACGCCGAACAACGCTGCCGTGCAGACATCACGCTGCGACCGGCGTCGCCCGCGACATCAGCCCGCGGCGTACGCTTGTCCGCGTTCCGATGCCGGGGAAGGGCCGTCCGTGACCGAGATCCACGTGGTGCAGGCGCAGGGCGAAGGCTTCGCGCGTGGGCTCCACATCGGCACGGAACTCTCCGCGCCGATCCGCGATTCGGTCGAGTTCTACCATCGCTATCTGGACCGTCGCGGGGTCTCGTCCGAGCAGCTCCAGGATCTCCTGACGCCCTACCTGGTCGGGGCCGAAACCGCGTACCCCGACATGATGAACGTGCTGAAGGGGATGTCGGTCGGGGCCATGGTGCCGATCCTCGAGTTGTTCGCCATCAACGCCTTCGAAGAGCTCGAACCACTGCTGGAGTCGCCTGAAGGCGAGTTGTTGTTCCTGCAGAAGAAGGAAGGCTACGTGGTGCCGCCCGCCACCCCGCCGGCCGTCGAACACTGTTCGAGCGTCTCGGTGAACGTCGGCGACGTGACCATGCTGGCGCACAACGAGCACTGGCTCGCCGGCGATGTGGGCAACATCGCCGTCATCGTGGACAAGCCCGATGGCGGGCGTGTGCCTGTTGCGTCGCCCACCATCGTGTGCTGCCTGCCGGCGGTCGGCATGAACGCCCACGGCGTCGCGCAGGGGATCGGATCGCTCACCGCGTCCGACGACGGCGTCGGTGTCCCCCGGGTGCTGGTGAGCCGGAGCTCTCTCGAGGCGCGAGACCGCAGCGACGCGACCGCGCGCGCGGCCATGCCCGGGCGCGCGGGGGGCTACGGCCACGCGTACGCGTTCCGCGGGGGCGACGCGTTCACGCTGGAAACGAGCGGCAAGCAGCACCGTGTCCTCGACCACCCCGGTCCGCACACGAACCACTACCAGAGCGACCTCGCCGAACTCGCGCCACCCGCATCGGACGGGAGCAAGGCGCGGTTGGCGCGGTTGCAGACGTTGCTCGCCGAGCGCGATCCACGCTCCCCGGAAGCCCTGATGGACATCATGCGCGACCACGATTCGAGCCCGCAGGCCATCTGCCTGCATCCGGAACCCGACGAGGGTGATGAGGCGAGCGCCTGCCTGTTCTCCATGGTCACCGACGTCAACGCCGGCAGGATGTGGGTCGCGCCGGGCAACCCGTGCGAGCACGACTACGAAGAGATCGACCTGTCGGAGCTCTCGGCGTGACCCATGTCGCGGCGAGCCTGTTCGGCCCTCCCCTGCCCGAGGGCGGCACGATCGGCGTCTGCGCCCCGTCGGGTCCGTATTACAACCGGAGCGACATCGAGCGGCCGGTCGAGTGGTGGGAGTCCAAGGGCTACCGCGTCAAGTTGTCCGAGGGCGTGTGGGATCAGGACGACTACGTCGCCGGGACACCGGAGCGGCGTGCCGCGGATCTCAACGCCTTGTTCGCCGATCCGGAGGTGGACGTGATCCAGGTCCTGTGGGGCGGGACGGGCGCGATGCCCATGCTGCCCTTCCTCGACTACGACCTGATCGCCGCCAACCCGAAAGCGCTCATGGGCTATTCGGACATCACCAGCCTGCACATCGCTCTGCGGCAACGGACCGGCCTCGCCACGCTGCACGGGCCCGGGCTCGGCTCGATGGGGATCCCCGACCGCACGGCGTTCACGTGGGACTCGGCGCTGGCCGGCTTCACCACCGGCGCCACCGGCGAGGTCCCGCGGGACCCAGATGATCCCTACGTGCGCGCGATCGCTCCGGGCAGGGCCACCGCCCCGATCGTCGGCGGCAACCTGTTCACGTTCGTGCACCTGATGGGCACACCCTTCGATCCGGTGTTCGACGGCGCGATCCTGTTCTTCGAAGAGGTGCACGAACCCGCGTACGTGATCGAGGTCCACCTGGACCAGCTGCGCCTGGCGGGCAAGCTCGACAGCATCGCCGGGGTGGTCGTGGGCGAGATGAAGGACTGCGACTGGAGCGAGGAGAAACCGGAGGCGCCCCGCAACCGTTCGCTCGAGGATGTCCTGGAGCGGCATCTGGCATCACTCGGGGTCCCGGTGCTATATAAGCTCCCTCTCGGACATGGAAAGCACCTGGCCACGATCCCTCTGGGGGTCACCGCCACGATGGACGCCGAGGCCCGGACGCTGACCATCGACCAACCTGGCGTTGCAGCACCTGCGTAAGACGAGGAGAAAGGCTCGAGCGATGTCGAACTCGGCCACAGGACCATCCGGAAGGAGTCGAGGCATGAAGAGGACAGCACGAGCGGTCGCATTGGTGGCCGCACTCGGCATGCTCGGCGGGCTGGCCCTTTCGGGGACCGCGCTCGGCCAGAGCAGCGAGCCCAGCGGTAGCGACGGCACGGAGCCGATCACGTTCATCATCGGTCTGACGAACAACATCATCACGGTGAACCCGCTCAAAGCGATCGAGGCGCCGGAGTACGAACTCCTCGCGATGCAGTACGACCTATTGTTCAACTTCAGCAAGGAAGACATGTCCGCGGTGCCCGGACTCGCCACGGAGATCCCCACCAAGGAGAACGGCGGGCTGTCCGAGGACGGCCTCACCTGGACGATCAAGATCCGCGATGACGCGGTGTGGAGTGACGGCGAGCCACTGACGGCCAAGGACATCGCGTTCACCTACAACTTGGTCCTCGATCAGAACTGGTCCAACTTCACTAACTACCTCCCCTTCACCGATTCGATCGAGGCCGCGGACGACCACACCCTGGTGTGGAAGACGACGAAGCCCTCGATCGCGCCACTGATCCCGCCGTGGATCTACATCCTTCCTCAGCACGTGTGGGGCGGCATGAGCAAGGACGAGATCAAGAAGTTCGAGAACTTCGACCCCGACACAGGCACGCCCGTCACGTCCGGCCCCTTCCAGATGGTCGAGTGGAACAAGGACGAGGACTGGACACTCGAGTCCAACGACAATTACTGGGGTGGCACCCCAACGATCGACCGCGTCATCGTGAAGCGGTACACCAACGCCGAGACGATGGTGCAAGACCTGAAACAAGGGGTGATCGACTTCGCCGAGTCGGTGCCCGTTGACCTGTTCGAGACCCTGCAGGACACCCCGGGGATCACCACCAACGTCGGCGGCTCGTTCTCGTTCTCGCAGTTCAGCTTCAACCAGTGTTACGTGCAGGACGCGTGTGAGGGCAGCACGGGTCATCCCGCTCTCAAGGATGAGACCGTCCGTGAAGCGATGGCGATGGCGATCGACAAGGCAGGCTTGGTCGATCGCATCCTGGGCGGGTACGGCACAGTGGGCAGCACCATCGTTGTACCGACGGTGCCGTTCTGGCATCTGAACCCCGATCCGGCGATCCCCTTCGACATCCCCGGGGCGAATGAACTGCTGGACGGAGCGGGGTACACCGATAGCGACGGTGACGGCATCCGGAACATGCCGGACGGCGGAGAGAACCTGGATTTCCGGTTCATCGTGCGCACCGAGTCGCCCGAAGGGGTCCAGGCCGGGAAGCTGATCGCCGGATGGTTCAAGCAGATCGGCATCGGCACCCAGACCATCGCGGTGACCGACTCCAAGCTGATCGACTCGTGGTACGCGCTGGACTACGACGTCTACATCTGGGGATGGGGTCCCGATCCCGACCCTGACTTCATCCTGTCGACGTTCACCACCGATCAGTGCGGCGTGTGGAGCGACACCTGCTACTCGAACCCCGAATACGATCAGCTGTACAAGGACCAGCAGACATCAACGTCTCCGGAAGAGCGCCAGCTGATCGTCAAGCAGATGCAGCAGATCATCTACGACGATATCCCCGAGATCGTGCTGTGGTACGACAACGACCTCCAGGCTTACAACAGCGATCGTTGGACAAACTTCAGCTACCAGCCCACGCCGAACGCCGACGGAGAGGGGGGCTACGTCCTGTTCCAGTTCGGCAACTACTCCTACATCAGCATCAAGCCGGTGACCGGGAGTGGGGGCGGGACGGCCAGCGGGAGCAGTGGCATCCCCGCATGGGTCTGGGGTGCGGTCCTGCTGGTCATCGTCCTGGTCGTGGGCGGCGTGATGTTCGCCCGCAGTCGCGGTTCGGACGAAGACAAGGCCTGACGGGCATCCACACGAAGGAGACGGCGACTCAGGGTGGGGACACGCGGCTACGTCCTGAAGAAGGTCTTCCAGGCGTTCCTCACCCTGCTGGCCGTCATCATCTTCAACTTCTTCTTGTTCCGGATCCTGCCGGCTGATCCGGTGAGCCTGCTGACGCGCAGCCAGGGCGCACAGATCGATGCCGCGGAGCAGGCGGAACTCCGCGCCGACTACGGCTTGGATAAGCCGCTGTTCCCCGGCCAGTTCCTGGACTACGTCAACGACACGCTAAGGCTGGACCTCGGAGAGTCGATCATCCTGCGACCCAATGAGAAAGTGCTCGATCTGTTCATCGAGTTCATGTGGCCGACCATCCTGCTCGTGGGCACGGCCACGGTCTTCTCCACGATCTTCGGGATCGCGATGGGCATCTACGCCGGCTGGAGACGCGGGGGCAAGTTCGACAAGGCCTCGATGTACGGGTCCCTAGTGCTGTACTCGATGCCGGAGTTCTGGTTGGGCATGCTGATGATCCTGCTCTTCTCCGCCACGTTGCACTGGTTCCCGAGTTCGGGCCGCACCGACGTCCGGTTCGACTACACGGGGTTCGCGGCGGTCGGCGACGTCATCAACCACCTCTTCCTGCCCTGCCTAACGCTGACGCTGGCCTACCTGGGCGAGTACTACCTGGTGATGCGGTCGTCGCTACTGGACGTTCTGGGCGAGGACTACATCACCACGGCACGAGCCAAGGGTGTGCGTGAGAAGTGGGTGCTGCGCCGCCACGCGGTGCGTAACGCGCTGCTGCCGACGATCACGCTCATCGCCCTGTCGTTCGGGTTCGTGCTGGGCGGCGCGATCACGATCGAGTACGTCTTCGGTTACAAGGGCCTGGGAGGGCTGACCTACGATGCTTTGCAGGCTCGCGACTACCCGTTGTTGCAGGGCGTGTTCCTGATCGCCAGCGCGATCGTGATCCTGTTCAACCTGATCGCCGACCTGATCTACGGATACTTCGATCCACGGGTGAGGGAGGCCTGATGCAGACCCCGCCGATCACCCCGGGCGGCGACCCGCACGCCCTCATCGACGAGTCGCCGGAGTCGCTGCCGGAGATCCGCAGCCCGCGGCAGATCAAGCGGACGCGTCGACGCCTGGCGCGCAAGCGCTTCTGGAAGCTCTACCGCAAGAACACGATGGGCATGGTAGGCCTCGCGATCTTGATCTTCTTCATCGGGATGGCGCTGTTCGCGGTGTTCTTCGCGAACCCGGCCTCGACCGACGTGTCGTTCACCGGGGATGCGCCGCGCCACGCGCCACCCTCACTCGAATATCCGCTCGGCACCACAACGCTCGGCGTGTCCGTGCTCTCGTTGATCATCGAAGGTTCGAAGATCTCGTTGTTGGTGGGCCTCACCGCCTCGGTGATCACGATCACGATCGGAGCCCTCGTAGGCGTCGTGGCCGGCTACCGCGGCGGCGCCGTCGACACCGGACTCATGCGCTTCACCGACTTCGCCCTCGTGGTGCCCTGGCTCGCGCTCGCCATCATCTTGGCCGCGATCCTCGGCCCTTCCCTCATCACGATCATCATGGTGATCGGGTTCACCTCGTGGCCGGGCACGTCGCGCCTCGTGCGCTCGCAGGTGCTGTCGATCCGAGAACGGCCGTACGTGGAACGCGCCCGAGCGCTCGGTGGCGGCGACGGCCACATGATCGCCCACCATGTCCTGCCCAACGTCATGCCCGTGATCCTGGCGAATGCCGTGCTCGTGGTCGCCATCGCCATCCTGTCGGAGACGGCGTTGTCGTTCCTTGGCCTCGGCGACCCCTTCAGCATCTCGTGGGGCGGCATCCTCGAAGAGGCGTTCGCGGCCGGAGCCACCACCAGCGGGTACTGGTGGTGGATCGTGTCGCCCGGCGTATGCATCGTGCTCGTCGTCCTCGCGTTCACCATGATCGGGTTCGCGCTCGACGAGGTCATCAATCCGAAACTGAGGGACCGATGAGTGATGTCCTGACCCTGGAAGACCTGCGCATCACTTATCACACCGCCGCCGGCGGCATCCCGGCCGTTCGCGGGGTGAACCTGAACGTGAAGAAGGGCGAGGTCGTCGGTCTGGCCGGCGAATCCGGCTGCGGCAAGTCGACCATCGCCGGCGCCGTGCTGCGGCTGCTTCCCGCCAAGACGAAGATCGAGGGCACCCTGCTGCTGGAAGGCGAGGACGTCCTGTCGATGAGGCCCGGCCGCCTGCGCGCCGTTCGATGGACCGGTGCCTCGATCGTCTTCCAGGGCGCGATGCACGCGCTCAACCCGGTGAAGCGGGTGGGCGACCAGGTGGCGGAAGCCATCACCGTGCACAACCAGGCGGGCGAGAAGGAAGCCCGCGTGCGCGTCGGCGCGCTGCTGGAACAGGTGGGCTTGCCACCGCGCCGCATGAGCGACTTCCCGCACGAACTCTCCGGTGGTCAGAAGCAACGCGTGATGATCGCCATGGCGCTCGCGTGCTCGCCATCACTGATCATCGCCGACGAGCCCACGACCGCGCTAGACGTCATGGTCCAGGCGCAGGTCCTGAAGCTCATGAAGGAGCTGCAGCGCGACCTCGGCCTGTCGATGATCTTCATCACCCACGACCTGTCGGTCC
>JBKPMF010000213.1:0-8883 GCA_046732015.1 Actinomycetota bacterium | reverse complement strand
GCCTCGAGGAGCGTGAGGCCGTCGAAGCGCTCGCGGACCTCGAAGGCCGTTTCGGCCGGGCGGCCCTCGGTGTGATCGACGACCACCTTGTCGGCCCGCCGGCCCAGGGGTGCATCGATGGCGAACGCCTCGTGCTCCACCTCTCCTCGCACCAGCGCCAGGTACCGGCGTTCGATCGCATGGTCCTTCAGCATCGCGGCGAGGGCCTCGTGGGCACGGTCATCGCGCGCGACCACCATGAGCCCCGAGGTGCCGGCATCGAGCCGGTGGACGATGCCGGGCCGAAGCGGACCACCCGTCGTCGAGAGCGGCTCGCCCATGCCCAGCAGTCGGTTCACCAACGTGCCGCTGCGCCGGTTCTCGGTCGGGTGCGTGACCAGGCCCGGCGGCTTGGCGATCACCAGCAGGTCGTCGTCGCGGTAGCGCACGGGCACCGGCGGATCCTCGGGCTCGAGCTCGGCGTCATCCGGCAGCTCGATCACGAGCGCTTCTCCCCCGGTCAGGCGGAACGATTTCGCGCGGGGTTCGCCATCGACCGTGACGCGCCCGGCCGTGATCGCCCGTTGGATGTCGGCGCGAGGAAGCCCGGTCAGCTCAGCCAGCACGGCGTCGAGGCGTCCCGGGGTGGCGACGTGCGCCTCACGCGTCAACATCGGCCTCGTTGACCTCGTCCGGCCGCATCGAAGCGATGGCCAGCAGGACCGCGCCCACCACGATCGCGGAATCGGCGAGGTTGAAGATGGGCCAGATGTGGAAGTCGATGAAGTCGATGACGCGACCGTGCAGCCCGGACCCACGCACCACCCGGTCGGTGAGGTTGCCGAGCGCGCCGCCCAGGATCAGACCGAGCGCGACCGCGGTCAGCATGTTCCGATGGCGGAACGCGGTGGCGACGATGAGCACCGAGACGATGATCGTGGCCCCGGCGAACAACCAGGGGGCGCTGCCGCCGATGCTGAACGCGCCGCCCGAGTTCGTCGTGAACCGCAGCGTGAGCACCCCGGGGATCACGTCGGCGGGCGCGTCCTGCAGGGTTCGCTCCGCCCAGAGCTTCGTGAGGCGGTCCAGCAGATAGGCGAACCCGGCGAAGGCGAACAGGAGGGTGGCGCCGCGCCGCTGTACGCGGTCCACGGCGCTATCGGCGCGACTGCGCCTGAGCGTCCTTGATGCAGAGGTCGACGTACGGCAGCGCCTTGATGCGAGCCTTCTCGATGGACTTGCCACACCGTTCGCAGACGCCGTAGGTGCCGTCGTCGATGCGCTTGAGCGCACGTTCGATCTTGTCGAGGAGGTCGCGGACGTTCTGCTCGATCGACAGGTCCTTCTCGCGTTCGAAGGTGGCCGTACCGGCGTCGGCGGACTCATCGTCCAGGCCGACGTCACCGGACATCTCGGACTGGGTGGTGGCGAAGGTGTCCTCTTCGAGGGTGGCGAGTTGGGTCTGCAACTCGCCCCGCTCCTCGACGAGGCGGGCCTGGAGATCGGTGATCTCCTTCTTCGTCAACTTGGTCTCGGCCATGGTCGGCGAAGGGTAGCAGATGGGGCTCTCAGAAGCGCATCACCGCAGGTCAGAGGGCCTGTTCCGCGGTCCCCGCCCGGGCGATGCCCACCCCTTCCTTCAGGCCCGGATCGGCCGGTGTAGCATGCCGGTCACAGGCAGTGACGGGAACGCGGTCGTGGGGACCGTGGCGCCGCAGAGCGAACCGGGGACGGTGGGAGCCCGGTGGCGAGCACTCCACGATCATCCTCCCTGAGCCCCTGCCCGAAACGGGCTCCGATGGCCGGCGCTCCGGAGTAGACGCAGGCGGGATCCGCCCGTCATCGCGGAGGACCGTGCAGGCGGTCCCAGAGCGGTCACCGGTCGCGAGACCGGCGGCAAGCGGGGTGGTACCGCGGGGCCCACGCCTCGTCCCGGCATCGGATGGGACGGGGCGTTTTCCATGCCCCGGCCCGGTGAGGAAGGGACGAGATGACGAAGCGGTTCGAGTCGGTGGATGCCAAGGTGAGCTTCCCGGAGCTCGAGCGCGGCATCCTGGGGTTCTGGAAGGATCGGGATGTGTTCGCGCGCTCGCTCGCCCAACGCGAGGGCGCCCCTGCCTGGATCTTCTACGAGGGACCACCCACGGCCAACGGGAAACCGGGCGTCCACCACGTGGAGTCGCGAACCTTCAAGGACATCTACCCGCGGTTCAAGACGATGACCGGGTTTCGGGTGCCGCGGAAGGGTGGATGGGACTGCCACGGCCTGCCGGTCGAGATCGAGGTGGAGAAGGAGATCGGCACCAAGGGCAAGCGGGACATCGAGGCCTTCGGGATCGCCGAGTTCAACGAGCGCTGCCGGGTCTCGGTTCAGCGCTACGTCGGTGAGTGGGAGCGGCTGACCGAGCGGATCGGGTTCTGGCTCGACCTCTCCGACGCGTACTGGACGATGTCCGCCGACTACATCGAGAGCGTCTGGTGGTCATTGAAGCGGTTGCACGAACGCGGCCTGCTGGTCGAGGCCGACAAGGTCACGGCCTACTGTCCCCGGTGCGGCACGGCGTTGTCCGACGCCGAGGTGGCGCTCGGCTACCGAACCGTGGACGACCCCAGCGTGTTCCTGCGGTTCCCGCTCGTCGAGGCCCCCGACCCCACCCTGGCGGGCGCGTCGTTGGTGGTATGGACCACGACCCCGTGGACGCTGCCGTCGAACACCGGCGCCGCGGTCGCCGCCGACGCCGAGTACGTCGTGGCGGACGTGGACGGAGAGCGGCTGATCGTCGCCGCGGCCCTGCGCGAGCCGGCGATCGGCGAGGGGGGCGAGGTCGTCCGCACGCTCCCGGGCTCCGATCTGGTGGGTGCGAGGTACGAGCCGCCGTTCCCCAACGTCGAAGACGCGCACGTCGTGGTGGCCGCCGAGTTCGTCTCGATGGAGGACGGCACCGGGATCGTGCACCTGGCGCCCGCGTTCGGCGCCCCCGACCTCGAGGTGGGCAGGGCGCAGGGGTGGCCGGTCTACAAGCCCGTGGGCGACGACGGCCGCTTCACCGACCAGGCTCCCGAGTTCGTGCGCGGCTCGTTCGTCAAGGACGCCGACCCGAAGATCGTCGAAGACCTGCGAGAACGAGGCGTGCTGTTCCGCGAGGAGACCTACGAACACAACTACCCGTTCTGCTGGCGATGCCAGACACCGCTCCTCTACTACGCGCGGACGTCGTGGTATGCCCGCACCACCGCCGTGAAGGACCGCCTGCTCGAGGTCAACGAACACGTCAACTGGTTCCCCGACCACATCAGGCACGGCCGCTACGGCAACTGGTTGGAGAACAACGTGGACTGGGCGCTCTCGCGCGAGCGCTACTGGGGCACGCCGTTGCCGATCTGGCGCTGCGCGAACGGCCACATGAAGGCCATCGGCTCCCTCGCCGAGCTCGGTGAGCTCGCCGGCCGCGACGTGTCCGGCGTGGACCCGCACCGCCCCGCGATCGACGCGGTGACCTTCCCGTGCGTGGAGTGCGGCGAGACCGCGACCCGGGTCTCCGAGGTGATCGACACCTGGTACGACTCGGGCGCGATGCCGTTCGCGCAATGGGGATACCAGCCGGAGCTGGGCCGGGGCGAAGCGGAGTTCGCCGCGCACTTCCCCGCCGACTTCATCTCCGAGGCGATCGATCAGACACGCGGGTGGTTCTACACGCTGATGGCCGAAGGCGTGCTGCACTTCGACGAGTCGGCCTACCGCAACGTCGTGTGCCTCGGTCACCTGATCGCCGAGGACGGCAAGAAGATGTCGAAGTCGCTGGGCAACATGTTCGACCCGTGGGAGGCGCTCGACCGTCAGGGGGCCGACGCCCTGCGATGGTTCATGCTCACGAACGGCTCGCCTTGGGGATCGCGCCGGATCGGCCACGACGCCCTCGATGACGTGCTGCGTCGGTTCCTGCTGACGCTGTGGAACGTGTACTCGTTCTTCATCACCTACGCCGATGCCGGGGACTTCGATCCCGCCGGCGAGGTGCCCCCGGTGCGCGAACGTCCCCTGCTGGACCGCTGGGTGCTGTCGCGGCTCGCGCACACCGTCGCCGTGGCCCGCGACGGCCTCGATGCCTACGACGCCACCGGCGCGGGCCGCGCGATCGAAGCGTTCGTCGACGACCTCTCCAACTGGTACGTGCGCCGTTCCCGCCGCCGGTTCTGGAACCCGGCCGGCTCCGGCGGACCCGACTCCGACGCCGCCTTCCACACCCTGTACGAGTGCCTGGTGACGGTCGCGACACTGCTGGCGCCCTTCACCCCGTTCGTCAGTGAGGCGCTGTGGCAGAACCTGGCCGCCGGCCGCGACGGGCGGCCCGACTCGGTGCATCTGGCCGACTACCCGCACCCCGACGACGATGCCCGCGATGCGGCCCTCGACGACGCGATGGCGGCGGCGCGCGCGATCGTGGGCCTGGGACGGACCGTCCGCGTGGAGACCAAGACGCGGGTCCGCCAGCCGCTCTCCGAAGCCGTCGTGCACTACGCCGGCGACCACGCGGCGATGACACCGCTGCTCGACATCGTCGCCGACGAGCTCAACGTCAAACGGGTGGCCTTCGCGGAGTCCGCCGAGGAACTGGGTGGCTGGCGGGCGAAGCCCAACTTCAAGGCACTCGGTCCGACGCTGGGGCCCAGGGTCAAGGAGGTGGCGACCGCGTTGGCCGACGACGACGGGACCCTCGCCGGAGCGCTCGCCCGTGGGGAGCGCGTCACCGTGTCGATCCCGAGCGGCGACGTCGACCGCGGGAGCGACGATGTCGATCTGGCTCAGGACGTGCGCGAGGGCTGGGGCGTGGCCAGCGACGGCGGTCTCACCGTGGCGCTCGACCTGGATCTGGACGAGGCGCTGCGTCGCGAAGGCGTCGCGCGCGAGCTGGTGCGCGTGATCCAGGACGCGAGGAAGGATGCCGGCCTGGAGGTCAGCGATCGGATCCAGTTGGGCGTCGAGGCCGGACCCACGGTGATGGCGGCGATCGCGGCACACCGGGACACGGTGGTCGGCGAGACCCTGGCCGTGGATCTGATCCTGGGTGAACTCGATGGCCCGACGCGGGCCGCCGAGATCGACGGCGAGCCCGTGACCGTCAGCGTGCAGAAGGCGGCGTTCGCCTCGCCCGCCTAGGTCCGCTCGGTCAGTCCTCGCCCCAGAACAGGTCGCGCAGGGAACGGTCGGATTCCGCGGGCGCGTCGCCCTCGGACTCCGAACGGCCCACCGATGCGGGCTCGGGATCCTCGATCCTGACCGTGGGTTCGGGCGCCGTCGGATGGTCCTCGGCCGGTTTCGGCGTCGGGGCGGCGGGCGCCTCGGCCTTGGGCGGCGGCGGGGTCGTGGGCGCAGGCGCGGGCGGGCTGGATGCCGCTTCCCTCTTGGGGGTGGCTGCCTCTTCCGTCTTGGGGGCCGGGGGCGCGGCGGCTGGGGTGTCCGCGGGCGCCGGAGCACGCTTGGCGGTCTTGGCCATGCCGCGCACCTGCTCGGCGTGCTCCTGGACCAGGCCGGCCAGGCTCTGCAGGAACTCGCGCTCCCGCGTCAGGAAGGCGTTGACCGCAGCGCGCTCCTGGGGTGACACCGCGCTTCCCGGGTCCTTGCTGGGCTGGGCGCCGGTCGCCTTGACCTCGGCGACGATCCGAGCCGCTTCGGCCCGGGCCCGCTCGATGATCTCGTCCGCCTGGCGGGAGACATCGGCGAGGTCGGGCGTCCCCACGATCGAGGGCGGCGCTCCCTTGCGGAGGCGCTCGTTCTCCACCGTCAGCGCCGACATGGAGTCGGTGATCCGGTCGAGGAACTCATCGACGTCACGCATCTTGTACCCACCGAAGCGGGAGACGCGGAACTCCTTCTGTTGCACGTCGAGCGGTCCCAAGATGCTCGAGGCGCTCGAGGCGGTGCCCGGCGCCTGCGCGCCGAACGACTGCTCCTGTGTGGCCTTGTCCTTCTTCCCCATCGACGAGCCCCCCTGGCCCTTGGCCTGATCTAGCCGCAGATCGCGGTCCGCAGCACGAAGATGATGACGAACGCGATCACGACGGACAGGTCGAACATACCTGCTGGCGGCACGATCCGGCGCAAGGGGCGCAGGACCGGCTCGGTGACGTCGAACAACAGCTCATAGGCCGAGCGGAGCGGTCCGGTGGCCGGAGGACGAGCCCCCGCCAGCGCGATCCAGCTCACGATGACCCTGGCCAGCAACACGAGGTTGAAGACCGTGAGGGCGACGCAGAGCGTCGTTTCGACGGGGGAAACCGCGATCATCGGGCCGAAGGCTAACAGCCGAGGCCGATCAGGGAAGCGGTCAGAACTGGTTGTAGAACCCACCGCCTGCCAGTCGCTCGCGCTCCTCGGCCGAGACCTCGACGTCCGCCGGGGTCAGCAGGTAGACGCGGTTCGCCACCAGTTCGATCTTGCCGTCGAGCCCGTAGACGAGCCCGGAGGCGAAGTCCACCAGCCGCCGTGCGATCGAATCGTCGGTCGACTGCAGGTTCATGATGACCGCGGTGCCTTCCTTGAAATGGTCGGCGACCTCGCGGGCCTCGTTGAACCGCTTCGGCTCGGACTTGTGGATCGCGCCCGTGGCCGCCACGGCGGGACGCGGCGAGGCGATCGTGCGCACCACGCCCTCCGCCTCGGCGGGCACCTCGCGCACAGCCTGGGGACGCATACGACGAACCGGCGCCGTGTCGGCCTCGGGCATCTCGTCGACGAAATCCTCGTCTTCCTCGACGAGCCCGAGGTAGTTCAGGGTCTTCTTCCACACGCCGGCCATCACTTCCTCCCGGTCATCGACCAGACCTCACGGCGTTCTCGGACCGAACAACGCCGTCCCGATCCGCACCATGGTAGCGCCTTCCTCTACTGCAGCCTGGTAATCCAACGACATCCCCATGGACAAGTCCACCACGTCCGGGTGCTTCTCACGCACGCGATCCCGCATATCCCGGAGCTGCCGGAACCACGGGCGAGCCTCCTCGGCGGTCTCGGTGAGCGGCGGCAGGGTCATCAATCCGCGCAACCGGAGCCCCTCGGAGGACGCCACCCGGTCCGCGAAGGCACCCACCTCGTCGGGTGAGACCCCCGAGCGGTCACCGGTCAGGTCGACCTCGATCAGGGCCTCCAGGCGCCGGCCGTCCTCGACCGCCCGCCGAGCCAGGCGTGCGGTCGCCCGCTCTCCCGAGATCGTCTCCACCACGTCGGCGAGCGCCGCCACGTGGTGGGCGGTGTTCGTCTGCAACGCACCGATGTAGTGCCAGCGAACCCCGGGAACCTCGCCGTGGATCTCACGGAGTTCGTTGACGTAGTTCTCACCGATCGCGGTCACGCCGGCTTCGGCGACCCATCGCACCGCCTCCGCGGGCACACGCTTGGCCGCCGCGACGAGCAGCACATCGGCAGGGTCCCGCCCCGCACGATCGCAGGCCGCCTCGATGCCGGAGCGGATCGTGGCGAGGTTGGCCAGGACGTGGTCGCGATCGAGGGGCATCCCGCCACGGTACCCGCCACGCCTCGGAGACCGCGTGTCGGGGTCGTGCGGACATGGAAGAGGGGCGGGGAGGATCGCTCTCGGCCAAGAGGCGGGGGAAGGGCGCCTCCTCGCTGTTGATCCCCCCCGCCCCTACGGTTTCGCGCAAGGGCCGCGCGGGGTGATGCGTGCCCGATCAGCTCTTCAGGAAGTCGGGGATGTCCAGGTCCTCTTCGGCGTCGAACGAGACCGACGGCGACGGTTCGGCGTCGGAGGTGAAGATGTCGGTCTCCTCCTCGACGTCTTCGATCAGGATCGACGGCAGAGGCTCGCGCTCCGAGCTCTCGGTGCGTTCGGGCTCTTCGAGCAGCCGCGACAGCCGCGACTCGAACTGGTTCGAGGTCTGGCCGGTGGGCGCCACCTTGTCGAACCCGGCGGCCACGACGGTGACCCGCACCTCTTCACCGAGCGCGTCGTCGACGACCGCACCGAAGATGATGTTGGCGTCGGGGTGGGCCACCTTGGTGATGGCGTCGGCCGCCTGGTTCACCTCGTGCAGCGTCAGGTCGGTGGGGCCGGCGATCGAGAGCAGCACGCCCTTGGCACCATCGATCGAGGACTCCAGCAGTGGGGAGCTGATGGCCGCCTTGGACGCTTCAGCGGCACGATCGGCGCCGGACCCGAGTCCGATGCCCATCAGCGCCGAGCCGGCACCTGACATCACCGACTTCACGTCGGCGAAGTCCAGGTTGATCAGACCGGGCGTGGTGATCAACGATGTGATGCCGTCGACGCCCTGGAACAGCACCTGATCGGCCATGCGGAAGGCCTCGACCATCGGCATCGATGGATCGGCGACCTGGAGCAGACGATCGTTCGGCACGACGATGAGCGTGTCGACGGCCTTCTTGAGTTCGGTGATCCCCAGGTCGGCCTGGGTCGCACGCTTACGTCCCTCGAAGCCGAACGGACGGGTGACGACCCCGATCGTGAGGGCGCCCAGTCCGCGGGCCACCTCGGCGATGATGGGCGCGCCGCCGGTGCCGGTGCCACCACCTTCGCCGGCGGTGATGAACACCATGTCGGCGCCCTTGAGGATCTCTTCGATCTCATCGGAGTGCTCGCTGGCGGCGCCCTTGCCGACCTCCGGATCGGAGCCTGCCCCCAACCCGCGGGTGGTCTCGCGGCCGATGTCGAGCTTGACCTCCGCATCGGACATCAACAGCGTCTGGGCGTCCGTGTTGACGGCGATGAACTCGACGCCCCGGAGGCCTGCCTCGATCATCCGGTTCACCGCGTTCACCCCGCCTCCGCCGACGCCGACGACCTTGATGACGGCGAGGTAGTTCTGGGGAGCGTCCATCATGGTTCGTCCTGTCCTCCGCGCGACACGTCGGTCGCCCACACGCCGAAT
>JBKPMF010000212.1:0-9875 GCA_046732015.1 Actinomycetota bacterium | reverse complement strand
GCCCTGCTCAAGGCCGCCGAGTTGGGCCTGTCGAAGGTCGCGCTCGTCGGCATGGGCTGTCAGGCGAGCGTCACCGGCTCGATGGAAGCCCGGCGGGTGAACAAGTGGCGCAAGAAGATCGCCTGGACCTTCGGGCTGCTGTGTTCGAAGTCCTTCACCTACGAGGGGCTCATGAACGAGATCGCCCAACAGGAGCTCGGGCTCGACCTCGACCACCTCGCACGCGTGAACGTGAAGGGCAAGTTGCTCTTCTACACCGACACGGGCGACGAGGTGACCTACCCGCTGAAGCAGGCGCATCGGTTCACCCGGCCGGGGTGTCTTCGCTGTCCAGACTTCGCCGCAGAGCACGCCGACATCTCGTTCGGAGGACTCGGCCAGTCCGACGGGTGGACCCTGACGATCGTGCGCACCGACCGGGGGGCAGACCTGTGGTCGCGAGCGCTGGCGGACGGCGTCATCGAAGCTCGTCCGGCCACGGAGGATCCCAAAGCGGTGGAACTGATGTTCAAGCTGGCCGCCAGGTCGCGGGAACGATGGCCGTCCGCGGAGGAGATGCCCACGGCGGCCGCCACCCCGGGCCTGGTCGCAGACCCCGCGTAGCCACTTCGAACCATCGGAGAAACCCCCATCGTCGAGGGCTTCACCGGGACGATCTCCGGCCGATAATCCCCTGAGGGCCCCACGAGGGGTGTGATCGACGCGCCCGAACCCCGGGCGGGGAGCGAGCGGTTGTCGGATACGGCGCGAGCGGCGCGAGAACCACGGACATCGGCCTTGCGACACGGCGCCATCCTGGAAGCCGTGGCGTTCGCGGCCGAGCGTCTGTTGCTCACCCCCGACTGGCGGGATGCCGCGGACGAGGTGCTGGCTCGGATCGGCGCCGCCGCCGACGTCTCCCGCGCCTACATCATCGAGAACCATTTCGACGATGATGAGGAGCTGCTGGGCAGCGTGCGCTTCGAGTGGTGCGCCCCCGGGATCGAGTCGCAGAAGGACCACCCGTTCCTGAACGACGCCCCGTGGCGCGACCTCCCGCGCTGGGCGGCATGGCATGCCGCCGGAGAGCCGGTGGTCTCGGCCGTCGCCGACCTCCCGGCTGAGGAGCGACCGGAGTTCGAGGCCCAGGGAACCCTCTCGATCGCCGAGCACCCCGTGTTCACCCGTGACTGGTGGTGGGGCGCGATCGGGTTCGACGATTGCGAGGCGGCCAGGATCTGGGGCCCCGCCGAGGAGCAGGCATTGCGCGCCACCGCCACGTTGTTGGGCGCGGCGATCACGCGTCAACGGGTGGACGAGCAGCGCCGCCGCGCCGAAGACCGATGGGGCCACGTCGTGGAGCTGATTCCTGCCGTCACCTATTCCGACGAACTGGACTCGGACAACGTCGTCCGGATGGGATTCGTGAGCCCGCAGATCGAGCAGATCCTGGGATTCCCGCCCGAGCGCTTCCTGGAGGACGCCCGCTTCTGGTTCAGCCTCATGCATCCGGACGACCGGGCACGGTTGGAAGCGGCGGGAGCGTTCAGCGCCGAAGACACCGAGCCGTTCGACGAGGAATACCGGATGCGTGCCGCCGACGGGACCTATCGGTGGGTCCACGACGGCTCACAGGCGATCTACCGCGACGACGGCAGTGTCGATTACTTCCTCGGTTTCATGACCGACATCACCGACAGCCGCGCCGCCCAGCACCAGCTCCGGATCGCCGACGAGCGGTTCCGCACGATCGTCGAACAGACCCCGGC
Organism: Actinomycetota bacterium; assembly: GCA_046732015.1. Classification (GTDB taxonomy): domain Bacteria; phylum Actinomycetota; class UBA4738; order UBA4738; family HRBIN12; genus JAOUEA01. Next base: position 8,127 of record JBKPMF010000212.1, on the reverse strand, counting down.
GGTGACGTATCAGGAGTATCTCCAGGGCGGGGTCTACGACGGAGACCAGGTGGAAACCTTCGTGAGCCCGCACATCAAGGGCCTGCTCGGGTACACGCAGGAGGAGTGGCGGCGGCCCGGCTTCTGGCGGCAGGCCACCCATCCCGACGACCTGCCCCTGATCGACGCCGAGAGCGACCGGGTGATCGCCGCCGGGGAGCGCACCTACCGGCAGGACTATCGGATGGTCGCCAAGGATGGACAGATCGTCTGGTTCCACGACGAGTCGGTCCTGATCGACGACGCCGATGGCGAGCCGCTGCTGTGGCAGGGCGTGATGATCGACATCACCGACCGCAAGGACGCGGAACACCAGCTCGCCCAGGCCGAGGAGCGCTTCCGGTTGCTGGTCGAACGCTCACCGGCCATCGTGTACATGGAGCTGCCGTCCGAGGGGCTGGAGGCGGGATCCGTGGCGTATGTGAGCCCACAGATCTCCACCTTGCTGGGCGTGCCTCAGGAGGCGTGGCAGGAGCCCGGCGCGTGGGCGGCGATGATGCACCCCGACGACCGCGAGCGGGTTGTCAGCGACGGTACCGCCGCGAGGGTCGCCGGGGAGCCGTGGGTGGCCGAGTACCGGATGATCGCTGCCGACGGACGGGTGGTGTGGTTCCACGACGAGTCGGTCCTGGTCCTCGACGAACGGGGCGAGCCGTCGATGTGGCAAGGGATCATGGTCGACATCACCGACCAGAAGGCGGCCGAGCAGCGGGTCCGCGAGGCCGAGGAACGGCACCGCGCGCTGGTCGAGCACATCCCCGCGATCGTGTACGCGGAAGGACTCGACGCCGACCCCGAGGACCTCTACGTGAGTCCGCAGGTGGAGCGGATCCTGGGCTACACCCCCGATCAGTGGCGATGGACGGCGGACTTCTGGAAGCAGCACGTGCACCCCGACGACCTGGCCGGCGTCATCGAGATCAACGATCGGGTGAACGAATCGGGTGCGACCTTCCTCGCTGAGTACCGGTTCCAGGCCGCCGACGGTTCCTACCGATGGTTGCGCGACGAAGCGGTCCGCGTGCACGACGACGAAGGCCTGCCGTTGTTCTGGCAGGGCGTGATGCTGGACATCACCGATCAGAAGCGTGCCCAGCAGGACCTGCGTGAGGCCGACGAGCGCTACCGAGCCGTGGTCGAACACATCCCGGCGGTCGTCTACACCGAGGCCCCGGATGCCGATCCGGCCAAGTTCTATGTCAGCCCGCAGGTCACCGATCTGTTCGGCTACACGGCCGAGGAGTGGACCTGGACCGCCGACTTCTGGCGTGACCGCATCCACCCGGACGATGCGGAGACGGTGGTCGCCCCGGACGGGCGGTCCAACGAGACGTTGGAGGCCTACACGCTGGACTACCGGTTCCGGCACCGGGACGGACACTGGGTATGGGTACGTGACGAAGCCACGTTCGTGCCCGAGGTGGACGGTGAGGGGTTCTGGCAGGGGTTCATGCTCGACATCACCGAACGCAAGCATGCCGAGGATCAGCTCCGCGAGGCCGAGCTGAAGTTCAGGACGATCGTCGAGCAGAACCAGGCGATCTTCTACACCCAGGACATCGATCCCGACGATCCGGCGGTCTCGCGCACCACCTACATCGCGCCGGGAAATACCGAGATGCTCGGCTACACGCTGGAGGACATCCAGGACGACCCGACGTTGTGGCGGGCGATCGTCCACCCCGACGACCGGGAGCGGGTGTTCGAAGCCGACGCCGAGAGCAACCTGGCGGAGGGCGATTCCGCCTTCTCGATGGAATACCGGATGATCAGCAAGGACGGGCGCATCGTGTGGGTGCAGGATGAGGCCACGCTGGTGCGCCTCCCGGGCAAGCCGCCCTATTGGCAGGGATTCCTGCTCGACGTCACCGAGCGCAAGGAGGCCGAGGCGCAGCTCGAGCGTGCCCTCGACGTGGAGCGCGAGGCCACCCAGCGTCTGCGGGCACTCGATGAGATGAAGAACACGTTCCTGCAGGCGGTCTCACACGACCTGCGCACCCCGCTCGCCGCGATCCTCGGCCTCGCGATCACGTTGGAGCGCGGGGACATCAAGCTGGAGGACGACGACGCGAAGGATCTGGCCCGTCGCATCGCCTCGAATGCCCGCCGATTGGACCGCATGGTGACGAACCTGCTCGACCTCGACCGCCTCGCACGTGGCATCGTGGCCCCCAAGCTCGAATCGACCGACGTCGGCGCCCTCCTCCAGCGTGTCCTGGACGAGACCGACCTCATCGAGGATTCGCGCCTGGAGACCGACCTGCAGCGGGTCGTCCAACCGATCGATGCCGCGAAGGTCGAGCGCATCGTGGAGAACCTGCTCGCCAACACCGTGCGCCACACCCCGTCGAACGCGTCGATCTGGGTGCGGGTGTGGCCCGAACCCGACGGCGTCACGATCGCGGTCGAGGACAGCGGGCCGGGGGTCCCGGCCGAGATCCGCGACATCGTGTTCGAGCCCTTCCGCCAAGGGCCTGAAGCACCGCAGCACTCCCCCGGGGTCGGCGTCGGGCTGACGCTGGTGCGCCGGTTCGCCGAACTGCACGGCGGCCGCGCGTGGGTCCAGGAGCGGGACGGAGGCGGAGCTTCGTTCCGGGTGTTCCTGCCATCGGCCGGCCCGACCGAGCTGGTGCCGCCCGACGACCACGCGGCATCCGGTTCCTCGGCCGGCGTGCCGACGCTCTTGCCGCCGGCGGGCTTGGACGAGGTGTCCTGAACCGACCCTCCTACGGCGCTCCCGCGCTGAAGTTGAGGTCCGCCACGTCGATCGCACCGGCCATCGTCCGGTCGAACCGGATCTGCACGCTGCGGACATCTTCGAGATCGACCCCCCTGAACGACGAGAGCGGGAATCGCAGCTGCTGCAGGATCACGTGACCGTAGAAGCGGCGGAGCCCCGAGGGATAGGCCAGCGCGTCGTTCCCCACGTCTGATGCCGCGACCGACGCGCGATCGCCCGAGCCGTCGACCAGCACCACCGAAAGGTCCTGGAACTGGAATGCCTGGTTCACGTCGTAGTCGGGATTGATCGACGTGCGGAACTGCAGCGCGTCGAACCGCCGGACGGCGCGCGTTCCCGCGGGCACTTGGAACCGCACGGAGGCCCGTTCGTCCGACCATCCCAGCACCCCTTGGGCGAGCCCCGGCAGGTGGATGTCGGCGTAGGAGGCGAGGCCGGTGATGCACGGGTTCTCGAAGGTGTCTGCGCACCAGCCGTAGGTCGAGACGCCCTTCGGGATCACGGCCCCGCCGAGATCGTTGCGGGCGAGCGAGGACGCATCGGTGAATCGGTCCACGTCCTGCCGACCCTGCCAGGTGTCGGGGGCGAGGTAGCTCACGGCGGTCCGAGCCGGGGCGATCCCGTCCGGCGGCTCGGCACCCGTGAAGACCGGATCGACGGAGGTGTCGTGGCCCAGGTACCGACGGAAGTAGTCGACGATGTAGGCGCTGCCCACGCGCCGCTCCTCGACGGGACGGAGCCGGCCCTGGCATTCGTTGAGCCCGTCATCGAAGGACCCCGGATACCCGCTGGACGGGGTCCAGACCGTATTGAAGAAGTTGTGGTTGGCTCCGAACACGGTGATCACGTGCTTCGGCGAGCGGTCGCCGTCCACCAGGTACCGGGAGTCGTCGTAGAAGTGGACGCCTTGCAGGTCGGAGACGTCGCCGTCGCAATACGGCAGCATCACGGCCAGCGGGACGTCGTTGATCGTGGCGCGGGTGAAATCCACCGGTGCCAGCGGCAGGACCGCATCGATCCCATAGGGATCCGGACGTTCCCGGTCGACGATGACCTGCCAGACCACACCTTCGCCGCCGCGTGAATGGCCCATCGTGCCGATCTCGGTCATGTCCACCTCACCGACGAACGTCGTGCCGAACGGATCGCCTCCCACCGTGGACCACTGCTGCCACAGATCCAGGTGTTCCTCGAGCAGCTCACCACGCTGCCGCATGCCGCTGTCGTCCACGACGTTGCCCAGCACGTTGACGCCGTTCCCGCTCACCGACACCACCACATAGCCGTAGCTCGCGAGTCGAGCCGCCACGTAGTCGTATCCCGCGTAGTTGGGCAACGGCTTCCACGTGTCCTTGCACGGCCACCGATAGTTCCACCGGTTGCCCTTGAAACATGCGGCGTGGTTGCCGTGCAGGAACAGCACGAGCGGGTAGGGCCCGTCCGGCAACCCCGTCGGGAAATGCACGTCGGCCGTGATCTCCACCTTGCCGCCCAGATCGCTGGGCTGGAACACCTGGTCGCCGAAGTCATAGACACGCCTGGTGACGTCGTAAGGCCCCGGGCTCACCCGTGTCGGACCGGCATGCGGTATGGAACGTGGCCCGGACGATGACGGCGGAACGACCGACGACGTCGGGACCGCCGACGTGCCGTACCGGACCGAGACGGACCCGGTCAGGACGGATGCGTCGGCCGTGACGGCTCGCAGGCTGCGCCCTCTCGGGCCGGGGATGCCGTAGGCCACCGGCCGGGCGTCGACCTCGACCAGGTATCGAAGCGATCGCGGGGGGTAGGCGCCGGTCAGCGTCAGGCGGTACAGGGTGGGCACCTGCTCGGTGCCGCCGAGCCGCTCGACCGTCAACGCACCGTCGCGGCGCGCGACGCTCCCCGACGCCGTCAGCGCCCGGGCGATCGTCGAAGGGGGGAGGACCTCGATCACGCCGGTGCCCGTCGCGGCGGCCCCCGATGCGCCGACCGACGGCATCTGGACCGCGGCGAGCAGGATGCCCACCAGCAGGAGCGCAGCCGCGGGGCGGCGACGGCGGGGGGCGGTCGAGCGCATCAGGCGGATCCCTTTCCGTGGGGGCCGGCTCGGAGCCAGCGGTGCGGGCTCCGGCATCGTCGCAGGCCCAAGCGGGGATTGTCCAGGGATGCAGCAGAGCCCGGGCCGACGGCCCGGGCTCCGTGACGACGACGAGACGGATCGCTAGACGGCTTCCCAGCCCGCGACGACCGGATGGTCGACGGCGGCAGGACCCACCTGCGCCGCACCACCCGGGGAACCGAGTCCGCTGACGGAGTCGTTGAAGAACTCCGCGTTGACCGGCGTGAACTGCTTCCACTCGCCGGGCACGTCGTCTTCGTAGAAGATCGCGGTCACGGGACACGCCGGCTCGCAGGCGCCGCAGTCGACGCACTCGTCGGGCTGGATGTACAGCATCCTGGGGCCCTCGTAGATGCAATCGACGGGACACTCGTCCACGCAGGCGCGGTCTTTGATGTCGATGCAGGGCTCTGCGATCGTGTAGGTCATGCCATAAACCCCTTTTCCACGGTGCCGACCTTGCTAATCTCTGTTCCCTCAGTGTACGCCCCACACGGGACTCGGCAAACGTGGCCGGGAGCGATCATCCGACGGCCGGTGCCAACCCCCGGATGGTGGCCATGATCGAGTCGCTGGGGACGGATCCCGGAACCAGCATGGGGTAGACCACCGCGAGATCTGCCCCGGCGTCCCGGTAGGCGTCGAGCCGGCCCCGCACGGCCGCAGCGTCCCCCACCAGACAGATGGCGCGCACGAGTTCATCCGGCACGTCCTCGGGTCTGCCCGCACGGTGGGCGGCCGCTGCCGCTTCGGCGTGCGCCCCCAGACCCATGAGCGAGAACTGCCGTGCGTAGGCGGGATAGCTGGCGTACTCGCCCGCCGCAGCTTTGGCGGCGTCGAGCGCCGCAACGGGATCGTCCTGATCGACACACGCCCGGACGTAGACCGCGACCGTCACGTCGTCGGCGTCGCGGCCCGCGTCGACCGCGGCCGCGCGGATGTCGAGCCGTGCCTGCGCGACGCGTTCGGGCGAGCACCAGTTGAGCAACACACCGTCGGCGATCCGTCCGGCCAGCCGCATCGACCGTGGCCCCAGCCCCGCGAGCCACACGGGCACCGCGGACGGGAACCGCAGGGAGAGCGCCTCGAGGTCCTCGTCGGGGAGCGACACCGATTGGTCGCCGATCAGGGCACGGATGTGACCGACCTGCGCCGCCAGTTCGTCGAGGGCGCCCTTGCGTGCAGTGCCCGTCCCGATGCCCAGGATCGCTCGTCCCCCGCTGCGCTCGTTGACGGTGGCGGCGCCCATCGCGGTGAGCCTCGGGACCCGGGAGGTCATCGGGACGATGCCGGTTCCGAGCAGCACCGACGACGTCTCCCCCGCGAGTGCGGTCAGCGCGGCGAAGGCGTCGCGACCTGCGATCTCCGGCAGGAACAGCGCCCGGTAGCCGAGCGACTCGACACGGCGGGCGAGCTCTGCGAACCGCTCCCACGGGAGCGGATCGCGCAGCGCCACCGCGGTCCCCGTCACACGGCCCGGTTGTCGTTCGTCGTGCACGGCTGTCATCGTCGCAGGTCATGGAAGGCATGACGTTCACGACCGAGGACGGTGTCCGGCTCGAGGGCGAGCTGCGGCTCCCCGATGGGGCGCCTCGCGCCTCAGCCGTGCTGTGTCACCCCCATCCACGGCACGGTGGCAGCAAAGACCACCCCATCCTGTGGGCACTGCGGAACGAACTCGCGGGGACCCGGGGGCTCGCCGTGCTGGGCTTCAACTTCCGGGGCAACATGGGATCGGAAGGCACCTACGGGGGCGGCCGCGACGAGGTGCGTGACGTGCGTGCCGCGATCGAGCGCGTGCGCATGGAGGCCCCGGACCTCCCCAGCGTGGTGTGCGGTTGGTCGTTCGGCGCCAACGTCGCCCTGCGGGAATCGGTCGACGACGAACGGGTCGCCGCCCTGGTGCTGATCGGCATCCCGTTGCAACCGAAGGACGTCACCCTGCCGGCCCTTCCACCACCGGAAGAGCTCCGCCGGTTCCGCCGGCCGGTGCTGATCCTCGCGGGCGACAACGACGGATACTGCCCCGCCGATGAGGCCCGCGGGTTCTCCGACGAGTTCGCCGACGGCCGCCTCGCCCTGCTCGAGGGCACGGACCATTTCCTCTGGCGCCGGGAGCGTGAAGCGGCGACGATCGTTGGAGGGTTCGTGGACGAGGTGCTGGAGACCTGACGCGCGTCAGCGATCCGAGCGTGCATGCCCGTTCGTCCGCGGGTCCACCGGCGGCGGCCGGCGAGGCCGCCACACCCACACGAACGGCAGGAACAGGAACATCCCGCCGAACAACCCTGGCCAGACGAAGACGCCCAGCAGCACGAACACGACGCACACCGTGAGCCAGAGCAGTGGGTTGCCCCACCACGGACGATCGTCGAGCCGGCCGCGGCTCCAGACCAGCAGGAACCCGCCGATCACGAACAGCATCACCAGGAACGGCAGGGCCAGGTAGAGGATCCGATCCTCGTTCACGGCGCTACGGTCCTTGACCCGAGCCGCCGCCCCACCGTCTCCCGGCGACCCTCCACGATCTGATCAGATGCACGATCGTGTAGATGCCCAGCGCGATGAGGGCGGCGAGCCCGAGGTAGGCGAAGACCATGGGGAACAGCCTGTCACGGCGTGCTTAGAGCGGCACGTGCGAGAGCACCATGATGCGCTGCTCGGTCATCTCCTCCATCGCGAACCGCAGGCCCTCGCGACCGAACCCGGAATCCTTCGACCCGCCGTACGGCATCTGATCGGCGCGGAACGCGCTGACGTCGTTGATGATGACGCCGCCCACCTCGAGCGTGCGGTGGGCTTCCATCGCCCGGCTGATGTCGTTCGTGAAGACGCCGGCCTGCAGGCCGTACTTCGAGTCGTTCACCGACTTCAGCGCGTCGTCGAACGTCTGATACGGGCTGATCGTAACGACAGGTCCGAAGACCTCCTCGCGGCACACCTTCATCTCCGGCTTCACGTCGGCGATCAACGTGGGCTGGAAGATCGGACCCTCGCCGGTGCCGCCGGTGAGCACCTGCGCGCCCTGGCTGACGGCCTCTTCGACCCAACCCTGGATGCGCTCCACCTCCTGCGCTTGGATCACCGGACCGACGTCGACGGTCGGGTCCATGGGGTCGCCCACCTTCAACGACTCCACCTGCTTGGTGAGGCGCGCCGCGAAGTCGTCGTAGACCTCGGAGGCGACGAGCACCCGCTGCACGCTGATGCAGCTCTGTCCCGCATGGTAGTTGCCGCCGAACGC
>JBKPMF010000211.1:0-3823 GCA_046732015.1 Actinomycetota bacterium | reverse complement strand
GGATGTCCATGTCCTCCCGTGACACGAAGGGAAGCCGCATCGACAACACGTAGCCGTCGCCGTGCTTGCGGACGCGGATCGGATCGTCGTGGAACAGGATCGCGGTGGCGTCCAGGTTGCCGTAGACCTCGGACGCCATCTCCTCGAGCAGCGGCACGCCGACCATCTCGCGATCGAACAAGCGGGCCTCGAGGATCGGTACCGGTTCGAACGACTCGCGGACGGTGGCGAGGTGCTCGGCCTGGATGTCCTTCCACTTGCCGAAGTAGGGGTCCTCGACCTCCTGCGGGATGATCCGGTTCACCACGACGGCGTCGACGCGGTACCCGAACAGGCCGAGGTAGGTGTAGGTGCGCCGCGCCTCGGAGATCACCATCTTCTCGGGGTTCACGACCAGACGTACCGATGACACGGCTTCGTCGGTGAGGATCGTCTTCACGTCGTCGAGGTTCCGGTGCAGACGCTCGACCGCCGCGAACACCTTGTCGCCCGCGATCGGCAGCGTGGTCATCTTCGACACGATGGGACGGACGGCCTTCACCACCTTGCGCTCCACCGGGAAGATACGCTCGATGTACCAGTTCATGATCTCGGGCAGGCTCAGCAGCCGCAGGGTCTCGGCGGTGGGCGCGCAGTCGACCACGAGCATGTCGTAGGCGCCCGACTCCACGTGGGTCTTCACGTCGATCAACGCGAAGATCTCATCCAGGCCCGGGATCACGGTGAGCTCCTCGGCCTGGATCGTCTCGGTGCCGGCCCAGTTCATCAGCTGGATGAAGTAGTCCTGGATCTCGCGCCAGTTGTCCTCGAGGCGTTCCTGTGCGTCGATCTGGGTGGCCCACAGGTTCGGCGTGATCTCGGTGGGCTGGGACCCGATCTCGACCTCGAACGAGTCGCCGAGCGAGTGCGCCGGATCGGTCGACATGATCAGCGTGCGGCGCCCGGCACGGGCGGACCGAACCGCGGTCGCGGCGGCCACGGTGGTCTTCCCGACCCCGCCCTTCCCGGTGAACAAGAGCACGCGCATGCAGGCAGCTTAGTCGCTCGCCGTGGGACCGAACCCTGGATCGGAGGCTGAGCTCAGCGCGCCGCGAACTCGGCCAGGATCGCTGCCACGTTGACCGTGGCGTGGGCGATGACCGACACGACGAGGATCCTGCGCCGTTCCACGCCTGAGGCCAGGATGATCCCCACCACGAACAGTGACGGCAGCCGGATCGGCTCAGCGTGCAGCAGCGCGAACGCGAACGCCGAGACGACCACAGCCCACCGGAACGACACGCTCCTGCGCAAGCCGTTGAACAGGAAGCCGCGGAACAGCACCTCTTCGCAGATCGGTGCGAAGCAGATCGCCAGGATCGCGAAGCCGTACAGCCAGGCCCCCTCCAGGTCCGGCCCGTTCCCGAAGACCTGCGGATCACGTCCCAGGACGGCGCGAGCGATCTGGTAGGTGATGTACAGGACCACCGAACCCGAGACCATGGCCAGCAGCCCCAGCCCGAGCCCGGAGAACACGTCGGCCCGATCCCACCGGCCGCGTCCCAGCCCCAGGGTCTCCCAGCCGCCGTGACCCGTGGCCTTCACCCACCACACGACGGGCACCAGCATCGCGAGCTGCTGCAGGAAGGTCAGGAGCAGGCCGCCGCCGGGCCCGGTCCATCCGAGGAACGGCCCGACCACGATCGACAGGAACAGGACGATGCCGAACGGCATGAACGAGACCGCGATCGTGTCGGGCAAGGACCAAGTGGCGGTGGGCCACGGCCGGGCGAACGCCCCGACCACATGCTGCATGACCGCCCCGTCGGGCCGAGGCGGAACCGCAGGTCGCGGGATGGAGGTCACCTACCCCATCTCGACGCGGCGCTTCAATTTCTCAAGGGCGTTCTCGATCACCCGCTTGGCTCCTTCGGTGCGGAGGAACCCCGGAACGAGGACGCCGATCTCGACGCCGAGCCGGTAGGTGACCTTGGTTTCGGCCTCCGAGAGTTCATCCAACAGGTACTCGCCACGGATGTCGCGGATGGCCCCACGGGCCTCGGTGGTGAACCAGGAGAGCCCGGTGTCGCCCGGCGCGTACTGGTAGGACAGCGTGTAGGCCGCTTTGCCGAGCACGGGCACGTCTACCTCGAATGCCACCTCGGTGGCCCGGTTCCCCTCGCCGCGCTGGCGGACATCCACCGTGCGGACGTCGGCCCACTCGGGGTAGGACTCGTAGTCCTCGATGACCTCCATCACGTCTTCGAGCGGTGCCTCGATGACGATCGAACCCTCGGCATGCTCCATGGCTCGGGAATCCTAGCGGCTGGCCACCGAGGCGACGGTGAGCGCCAGCAGCACCACCGACAGCATGATGATCCCCACGGTCGCCCACAGCAGGGCCCGCGCGGTCACCAGCGGTTGGCCACCCTGCGCGATCCGATACGCCTCGTAAGCGGAGCCCAGGTAGACGATGATCGCCATCACCAGGTACAGCGCCAGCACCCCGAGCAGTCCGGCCGTGGTGACCCCGGAGACCACGATGACCAACACCATGGCGGCGAGCATCGTGAACAAGACCCCGCGCGCGAGCCCATCCAGGCCTCTGCCCAACTTGCGGTGGCCGAGGCCCGGATAGATCAACGACCATCCGAGCGCATCCTTGGGATCGACTTCTGGCGGAGCCTCGTCCTGACGCATCAGGGCAGCGAAGGACGTGCCGCACAGGGCGCAGGTGTCGAGTTCGATGGGGTTGGCGTTCCCGCACGCGGGGCACGGCCAGGTGGGCGCCTTGCCCGGGGCCTCGGGGATGGTCGGCTGCTCTCCGTCCAGAAGGTTGGCCTCCGCGGCATCGGTGGCCGCCACCGGCATCGGGGGCACCGCGGGCAACGGGTCGGTCATCGTGGGCATGGCGACCGCGACCGGCTCCGGCTCCTGGGGTGTCTCCTTCAACGACCGGAAGCACTGGCCGCACCATTCGGCGTCCGGGCTCACCAAGGCGTGGCAATCCGGGCACCGTTTGGCGTCGCTCGTCGAGGCGGGCGGCTCCATCGGCCCAGGGTACCGCCCACGGCGGCGCGAACCGCGCAAGCGAGCGCTGGTTCGAGCCTCAGCCGGCGGCGGCCTGTTGGAGCCTCAGCCGGCGGCGGCCTGTTGGAGCCAGAGGATGAGGGTGCGCGCGATGTCGGGCCAGTGATGGTTGCGCAGGACGCGGGCACGTCCCGCTTCACCCATGGCCCGTGCACGGTCGGGGTCGCTCAACAGGTCACCGACGGCGTCGGCGACGGCATCCACGTTCGCGCCGTCGACCAGCACGCCGGTCTCCCCGTCGATCAGCGCCTCCCTCGCGCCACCGGAGTCCCCCACCACCACCGGCTTCGCGCACGCCGCGGCCTCGATGAACACGTTGCCCCAGCCCTCGACCTCCATGCCGGCCAGGCGGGTTCGGCACGGCATCGCGAACACGTCCCCCACCGCGTAGTAGCGCGGCAGGTCGGCTTCGCTCACCTGTCCGGAGAAGACGACGGCGTCGGCGGGCGCCTCGTCGGCGAGCTCGTGGAGACGCTCCTCGTAGGGACCACCGCCCACGATCAGCAGGGTGGCGCCCGGCACGCGTCGGCGGAGGCGCTCCATCCCGCGGATCAGCACGTCCTGCCCCTTCCGCGCCACCAGACGGCTCACGCACACCACCAGCGGACGGTCGCCGATCCCGTGGCGCTCGCGCAGGTCGGCCGTGGGCAGATCGGGCCGGAAGACCTCGACGTCGGCGCCCGGGTACAGGACGGAAACCGGTATCCGCTTGGGCACCGCCGTCCGCACGGTCCGGGCGATGAACCCGCTGCAC
>JBKPMF010000210.1:0-6873 GCA_046732015.1 Actinomycetota bacterium | reverse complement strand
GTGCTTCACCATGACGCCGTACAGCTCGCCCTGGGCCAGTAGCACCACCGCGCCGGCGATGACGCCGAACACACCCTTGCCGATCAGCAAGGACACCAACGCGACCGCGGCCAGGATCGCGCCGGTCATGAACGCGGCGGGGACGTCGCGATCACCTCCCGGACTCCGGCGCTCGGCATCGGCGCCCACTTCGACGGAGGTGGGTTCCTGCCAGCTGGGGCCGCCCAGCCCTTCGCCGCCGGCACCTACCATCACGGTCTGGGGTTCGTCTTCGGGCTGGAGGTCCGACAGGATGTCCTGCTCGACCTCGTCGGCTCCGAGTTCACCCAAGAGGTCGCCACCGACCGCAGGCCCTGCGTAGGACTCGGGACCATCGTCGTCTTCGAACCCGACCACCCCACCGACGATGACCTCCTCTGCGGGAAGGGCCGACGCGGGCTCGTCCGCGGTGGGAGCGAAATGGTCGGCGGCAGCTTCGAGTTCCTCGTCCGACGGCGCGGCGGTCACGACGACCTCCTCCTCGATCGTGGACATGGGCTGGGTATCGGTGCCGATGATGCCGGAGACGTCCGGCTGCTCGTCGTCCTCGACGAGCGACCACCCGTCGCCCGGCTCCGCGTCCGCGGGGTCATCGGAGGCGAACAGGCCTCCTTGGTCCACGGCGCTCTCGCCGATGGGCGCGTCGCTGACCTGGAGGTCGTCGAGACCCACGACCTCGGTCGTGGTGTCGAGCTGCGGCGCGTCGTCGGGCTCATCGGCGCCGATGCCTTCGATCGTGTCGAGGACGGTGGTGTCGTACCACTCCTCGTCGTCATCGTCGTCCTCGGCCGGGGACGACACGGAAGCCGGCTCGTCGAACACGGTCGGGTCGTCCTCGGAGGGCTCCGGGGTTCGCGACCCGGTCGCGAGCGGAGCGGGGTCCGGCGTCCGGACCGCCACGTGCTCCTCGCTGGGCGTCTCGCGGGCACCGGCCGAGGCCGGCTCGTCCCAATCGACGTCCTTGATGGGCGCGAAGAACTTGTCCAGGTCTTCGAACAGATCGTCGCCGTCGCGCTTGTCGTCCGCCACTAGACCTCCATGAGCTCCTGTTCCTTGTGGCCTTGGATCTCATCGATCTCGGCCACGAAGCGGTCGGTCACCTTCTGGAGCTCTTTCTCCCCTCTCGCAAGGTCATCTTGGGAGATACCGCCCTCTCGCTCAAGCTTCTCCATCTCTTCCTTGGAATGTCGCCGAACGTTGCGAACCGCCACCCGGCCCTCTTCGGACCGGTGATGGAGCTGTTTCACGAGGTCCTTGCGCCGTTCCTCGGTGAGCGGTGGGAAGGCCAGACGGATCACCTGGCCGTCGTTGGACGGGGTGATCCCCAGGTCGGAGGACTGGATCGCCTTCTCGATCGCCCCGATGGCGCCCTTGTCGAAGGGGGTGACCGCCAGGAGCCGTGGCTCGGGCACCGTGACCGAGGCGAGCTGGTTCAGCGGGACCGGGGTGCCGTAGTACTCCACGGTCACGCGGTTCAGCACCGAGGCGGATGCGCGGCCGGTCCGGATGCCGGCGAGGTCCTCCTTCAGGTGCGAGACCGCCTGCTCCATCTTGTGGTCGGCGTCCTTGAGGGCGGAATCGATCGTCATCGGGCTCCTTGTCAGTGGACGAGCGTGCCGATCGGCTCGCCGCCGACCACGCGTCGGATGTTCCCCTCTTCGCCCAGGTCGAACACGATGATGGGCAGCTTGTTCTCCATGCACAGGGAGATGGCGGTGGCGTCCATCACCTGGTAGCCCTCCTTGAGGACCTCCACGTACTCGATGGCGTCGAACCGGGTAGCGCTGGCGTCCAGGTGCGGGTCGGCGGTGTAGACCCCGTCGACCTTGGTGCCCTTCAGCAGGGCCTCGGCCCCGATCTCGAGGGCGCGCTGAGCCGCGCACGTGTCGGTGGAGAAGAAGGGCACCCCCAGTCCGGCGGCGAAGATGACGACGCGCCCCTTCTCCAGGTGCCGGCGGGCGCGCAGGGGCGTGAACGGTTCCGCGAGCTGGGACATGGAGATCGCCGTCTGCACCCGCGTGGTGACGTGGATCTTCTCCAGGGCATCCTGCAGCGCCAACGCGTTCATGACCGTGGCGAGCATGCCCATGTAGTCGGCGCGGTTGCGCTCGATACCGGGTGCCTGCCGGCCGCGCCAGATGTTGCCGCCTCCCACCACGACGGCGGTCTGGACCCCGAGGTCGACGACCTCGGCCAGTTGCCGGGCCACCAGGGCGGTGGCGTCGGTGTTGATGCCGCTTTCGGCGTCGGCGGGAGCGAAGGCCTCTCCGGAGAGCTTCAACAGGACCCGGTTGTACTGGGGTCGGGTCCCGTGCTGTTGATCGGCCATAGGCTCCTCGGTCCCCCTCGGACCTCGCTCCGTCGTGCCTACTCGGTGTCTTCGCCGAGCTTGTACCGGACGAACCGCTTCACCGCAACCTTCTCACCTACGCGCGCGGAGGTCTCGTCGAGCAGCTGCTGCACGGTCTTGCTGTCGTCCTTCACGAAGGGCTGGTCGAGCAGCACGATCTCCTTGAAGTAGCTGTTGATCTTGCCTTCGACGATCTTGTCGATCACGTTCTCGGGCTTGCCAGATTCCTGCGCCTGCTTGGCGAAGATCTGGCTCTCGTGGTCGATCTCGTCTTGGGAGACCTCCTCGCGGCTAACGAAGCGCGGCGCGGCCGGGCTGGCGATGTGCAGCGCGATGTCCTTCGCGAGAGCCTTGAACTCGTCGGTGTTGGCGACGAAGTCGGTCTCACAGTTGACCTCGACGAGGACCCCCACGGTGTTGTTGAAGTGGATGTAGGCCTCGATCAGGCCCTGGTTGGCCGAGCGGCCGGCGCGCTTGGCCGCCGAGGCGAGGCCCTTCTCCCGCAGGAGCTCGACGGCCTTCTCCATATCGCCGCCGGTCTCGACCAGCGCATTCTTGCAGTCCATCATGCCCGCGCCCGTTCGTTCGCGGAGCTCCTTGACCTGTGCCGCTGAGATGTCGTTCATGGGGATGACTTACTCCTGGGTGGTGTCGGCGGGGACGGGCTCCGGCGTGGTGACCACCTCGGCGTCGGGTGCCGGCGCCGCCGTGGCGGGCGCCGTCGTTTCGGCCACGGCGGGGGCAGCTGCTCCTTCGGCGGCTTCGACCGCTGCTGCGGCCGTTTCGGCATCCGAAGGCGCGTCCGGCTCGAAGACCGTGGAAGCGGCGATGGCGGCGGCGTCCTCGGCGCTGGGCGTCTCGTGCTCTTCCACCCGCGCGGGCGCGGCGGTGGCCTTGGGCCCGGTGGCCTTGGGCGCGGCGGTGCCGGTGACCCGCTCGACGGCCTCGTCCTTCGCCATGCCGTAGCCGGCGGCCAGCGCGTCGGCGACGACGCGGGTGACCAGGTTCACGGCACGGATGGCGTCGTCGTTGCCAGGGATCACGAAGTCGACCTCGTCGGGATCGCAGTTCGTGTCGACGATGGCGATCACCGGGATGTTCAGCTTGCGGGCCTCGTTGACGGCGATGTGCTCCTTCTTCGTGTCGATCACGAAGATCGCGTCGGGCAGCCGCTCGAGATCCTGGATGCCCCCGAGGTTGCGCTGGAGCTTGTCGCGCTCGTGACGCAGACGGATCGCTTCCTTCTTGGGCAGGTAGTCGAGCGCGCCGGTCCGATCCATCTCGCGCAGTTCGCGCAGGCGCAGCAGCCGCTTGGACACCGTGGTGAAGTTCGTGAGCATGCCGCCGAGCCAGCGGTGGTTGACGTAGGGCATGCCGACGCGGCCGGACTGCTCCTGCACGACCTCCTGGGCCTGCTTCTTGGTCCCGACGAACAGGACGATGCCGCGACGGCGACCCAGGTTCTGCACGAACTCGTAGGTCTCCTCGAGGCCGGACAGGGACTTCTCGAGGTCGATGATGTAGATCCCGGAACGCTCCCCGTAGAGGTAGCGGTGCATCTTCGGGTTCCACCGGCGCGTCTGGTGGCCGAAATGCACGCCCGCCTCGAGGAGCTCCCGCCTGGTGACGACAGGCATGGTGCCTCCTTCGTTCGGTTGTCATCCTCCGCCCGGATCAACCCGTCACCGACCCGCCCGTCAGGGCGCGGGACCTCGGCGATGCGGTCCTCGAGCGTGTGAGCTCGGCGCGAACGCGCCGGCGCCGGGGAGTTTAACAGCGGGGCAGATCCGGCGACCCGAGGTCAGCGACGGCGGCTGCGAGCCGCCGGCTGGCGCCGGGGCGCCGCTTCGGGCACCACGTCGGCGATGCTCAGGTACCGGAACACCAGGGCCGCGAGGACCGCCACATGGGCCAATCCCACGACGATGCCCACCACCCAGGCCGCGATCGACGGGTTGACGCCTACCATCGCGCCGGGCTTGCCGGGGATGGCCAGGACCGCAACGAACGTGACCACGTAGATGGCTGCGAACATCAAGTTGCCGGCCCCCGGCAGGCGTCCCGCCCGGACCGACCGGCCAAGCGTGTCGGCGAGGCCCCGTCGCTCGGTGGCGGCGATCGCCGGTGCGAACCCGAGCAGGTACACGCCGGCCACGAGCGACGCGAGCAGGATCAGCAGCCCGAACCCCTGGCCCAGGAGCGGCCCGATGAAGCTGGAGGCCATGAGCAGGCCGAGGCAAGCCACGTTCACGGCGAGCGTGACGGGCAGGATCCGCAGCGAGCGGACCACGGACCAGCGGGTGGCCGATCCCGTCTGCAGGACGTCGACCACCATGACCGTGAGCACCGCTTGGATGATGGCTCGGAGCCCGATGAACACGAGCAGTGCCAGGAACCCGGTGGTGACGCCGAAAACGCTGATCGACAGGTTGAGGTCGTTGAAGGTGCCCACCGGGGGGACCCCGAGCACGTTCACCAGCAGCGCGAACGGTCCCTCATAGCCGAGGGCGACGAGCAGGAGCCACATCGCCAGCAGCAGCAGGATTGAGGTGATGACCAGCGGGATCGACGATGCCACGGTCACGAACCCTCGGCCCAGGCTCGCGAGGATGGACGGCATCGGCGTCGAGCCGGGGACCCGGGGCGCCAGGATCGAGTCGAACAGCCCTCGCCGGCGCGGCTGGGCGACGTCGGCCGCCGGTGGACGTGGCTCTCGATAGCCGCTGGGGCGCTTCTTGTTCTTGTTCGTCACCGCTCGTCCTCGTCATCATCGTCGGGCGCGGGATCTCCGTGGACGTCTTCATCTTCTTCGTCGTCGTCTTCGTCGTCTTCGAGTGGATCGTCCCCGTCGGGGAACGCCGGGCCCATGCGGCCGGCGAGCACCCGACCAGCAAGCACGACGATACCGGCGACCACCAACGCGGCCACGGCGAAGGCTCCGAGGAGCAGCCCCAGGTTCAACGTCGTAGGCGACACCTCGCGAACCAGCGCCACGTCGTCGTCGTGGGCGAAGGCGACCAAGCCCGCGCCCGCGCCGGCACGCACCGCGATCACGCGATCACCGGCGACGGCGAGCGCCCGGAGCGGGGAGCCGTCGCCGTCGTCGCGCCAGACCAGGTCGCCGCCCGAGGCCTCGAGGGCTACCAGCGAGCCGTCGACCGTGCCCACGAGCACGTGGTCACCGACGGCGATCGGCGCGGTGCGCAGGACGCCTTCGTTCAACGCGAACTCCCAGGTCCGGGTCCCGGTGGCGGGGTCGAGGCGATAGGTTTCCCCCTGGGCATCGGTCACGTAGACCGCGTCATCGCTCACCAGCGGCGGCGTGGCCGCGGTGAGGTCGAAGAACCGTGGGAAGCGTGTTCGCCACCGTCGACCGCCCGTGTCGAGGGCGAACGCGTCGATGCTCGACTCCTGACCGCCGGTGAACGCGACGTAGACCGTTCCGTCGGCGATCGACGCCGTGGAGACGATGGCGGCCTGGCTCGCGTCGTCGGCGCGCCAACGCTCTTCACCGCTGGATGCATCCAGGGCCACGACCGTGGGGTGGGGCTCCTCCCGGCTCGCCTGGAGGCCGACCACCACCGTCCCGTCCGTGAAGGCTGGTTGGGTGGCGACGGGCCGGCTCAGTTCGGCGGTCCACGCCACCTTCCCCTTCGCGAGGTCGACGGCGTAGATCGTGCCGCCGTTCACCCCGAGGTAGGCCATGCCGTCGCCGACGGTGACCCCGGTCCGGCTCACGGCGTCGAACGCCACCGGGTCCCACAACGGCTCCTGGGTTTCCAGATCGAACGCGGCGAGATGCGAATCGAACGGCTCGTCTTCGGCGCCGCCGGTGGAGGACGCAGACGGGCTCGCGGAACCGGAGGCCGAACCCGAAGGGGACGCCGAACCTGCGGCGTCCGGCGGGCCGTCCCCGAACCCTTCCGTGTAGACGACCACGTCACGGCCGCCGATCGACGTGATGGCCGCGGGCACCGACGGTCCGAGATCACGATCGACGCTCCACGACTGCGTCCCCGCCGTGGCGTCGACGCCGATGACCGCGTCCGGACCGACCGCCACGATCAGGTCACCCGTACTGACCGGCGCCGACAGGCCGTATTGGTCGCCGGGCCCGCCGGGGGCAACGGCCAGGGTCCAATCGACGGAGAAGCCCGGCGCCGGCCCGTCGGGGGCATCGCCGGTGTGCGCCGGACCGCCCTGGAACTGCGGCCATCCGGCATCGGTCTGGGCCGAGACGGGCGCGGCGGCCAAGAGGAGCGCCACGAGCCCTCCCGCTGCGACCGAGCCGATACCTCGGGCACGCCGACGGCGGCCGACGCTGGGGTGAACGTTCGAGGAGGGGTCCAAGGCCGCGACATTCTAGGCGTCCGGAGGCCCGATGCCTAAGGTGAGGGCCGGAGGTCAGGCGGCGAGGAGCGGTGCCAGGCGGATGAACCCGCTCACCGACATCGGCCCCAGGTAGGCGAGCGGATCGACGTAGA
>JBKPMF010000209.1:0-6054 GCA_046732015.1 Actinomycetota bacterium | reverse complement strand
GTGTGGTCTTCCGCGGCCTGGGGGTGCTGTTCCGTTCGTTGGCACCGGCCTCCGGCGACTACGCCCGTCGCGACCGGGTGATGTCGCTATACGCCCCCCTCGGCCTGGTGGGCACCCTCGCCGCATGGCTCCTGCTCACCTTCGCGGGGTTCGGGTTCATCTTCTGGGGACTGGAAGTCGGGGTCGGTGTCACCGAAGCGCTCGAGCTCTCCGGGTCCTCGCTGTTCACCCTCGGGTTCCTGCGGCCGGAAACGTTCTGGGTGCTGATGGTCTCCTACATCGAGGCGGCGATCGGCCTGTTCCTGCTGGCGTTGTTGATCACGTACCTGCCCAGCATGTACGGCGCCTTCAGCCGTCGCGAGGTCGCGGTGACCGCGCTCTCGGTGCGCGCCGGCGAGCCACCGTCGGGGCGCGAGATGATCTGGCGCTACTGGCGACTGGAGCGCATGGACCACCTGCGCGAGGTGTGGCGCGAGTGGGAGCGCTGGTTCGTCGACGTGGAGGAGACCCATACGTCGCTGCCGGCGCTCGTGTTCTTCCGCTCACCGCTACCCGATCATTCCTGGGCGACCGCGGCCGGCGCGGTGCTCGACGGGGCCGCCTTGACGCTGTCGACCGTCAACGTCCCCAGGGACGTCGAGGCTGAATTCTGCATCCGAGCGGGCTACCTGTGCCTGCGCAGGGTGGCCGACTACTTCCGCATCCCGCACGATCCCGACCCCACGCCCGAGACGCCGATCTCGATCACCCGCGCGGAGTGGGAAGAGGCGGTGGCCTTCCTCGAGGGCGAAGGCGTACCGATCAAGGCCGACCGCGAGCGGGCATGGCGCGACTTCGCCGGGTGGCGTGTCAACTACGACACCGTGCTGCTGGCCCTGGCGAACCTGACCATCGCCCCGGAAGCGCCCTGGAGCTCAGACCGCTCCCAGGATCAAGGGTTCCGCCTGCGACGGATGGGCGGCATCAAGCCGGCGAAGCACCCGCTCGTGAAGCAGCCGCCTAGGTCAGGCCGGGCTTGAACACCATGTCGAGCACGATCAGCACCAGCACCACGTAGTCGAGGCGCGAGACCAGGATGAGTCGGTCGCGGGCCGCGACCACGTCGGGGTCCTCGACCCCACGCTCCTGCGCCAGCCTCGCGAACCTCCCGCCCTGCGGCCCCAGGTAGAGCGCTCCCACCAGCGACGTCAGCACGATCCCCACGAGCGCCAAGGCGATCCACAGCTTGAACGAGTACGGGCCGTACCAGACCATCGTGATCCCCGCCAGCAGCACGACGATCGAGGCGGGCATGAACACCCGCTGGCCCCAGCGCTCGGCGTCCTGCCCCAACTGGAGGAACCCGGTCGTGTCGTTCGCCTTCCGCAGTTGGGCGATCCTGAGCTGGAAGGTGAAGGCTCCGCCGACCCAGATGATGGCGGCGAAGATGTGGATGAACACGATCCCCAGGTAGAGGTCCTTGTTGAACGCCAGCAACTCCATCGAACGCTCCTCCCAGTCGGTGCTCGGTCCACGAAGGCCGCCGCCCTCAGGTCAGGCGGACGATACCGCGGGCCGAGGGGTGCACGGAAGCACCCTGCTCACGATGTGGGGTGGGCAGCGTCGTAGTGCCAGAAGCCCGGGGAGAACCATCGCAGCACGCCGATCCCCACGATCGTGAGCACGCCGCCCAGCACGATGGTCCCCTGGACGGGCAACACACTGGCCACGGCGCCCGATTCGACGTTGCCGATCGAGGGCCCGGTCGCCCAGACCGCCATGCCGATGCCTTCCAGGCGACCGCGGTAGCGCTCCTCGATCGCGGTCTGCAGGATCGTGGCCCGGAAGATGCCGCTCACCATGTCGCCCATCCCTGCGATCGCGAGCATCAGCAACGACAGCCACAGGATGTTCGAGAACCCGAACACCACGATGGCCGCCCCCCACACCGTGATCGCCACTAGGATCGCCCGCCCCTGGCGGCGCACGTGCTTCGCGCGCCCGGAGAACGCCGTGGCCAGGAAGGCTCCGACGGCAGGTGCGGCCGTGAGCAGACCCAGGATCGCGGCACCGTCTCCGCCCTTCGCGAACCCGTCGGCCACCGCGGGGAACAAGGCCACGGGGAAGGCGAAGATCATCGCGTTGAGGTCCGCCAAGAACACCGACTGCACTACCCGCTTGCCTTTCAGGAACCGGAACCCGTCGACGATCGCGGCCCACCCGAGCGCAGGTGCGTCCTCGTGCGGCGGCGAGGGAGCCATGCGCCACACGAACGCGATCGCCACCAGGAAGGTGAACGCGTCGAAGGCGAACACCCCCGCCGGTGAGATGACCACCAACAGGACGCCGGCCACCACCGGACCCAACATGCCCACCGCGGTGCCGAAACCCGCCTCGAGCGCGTTGGATGAAGGCAACAGCGTCGCGGGCAGGAGACGGGCCGGCCACGTCGACAGCGAGGGCCGGTTGAAGGTGTACATGCCGGCCGACAGCGTGGCGAACACGTAGAACGGCCAGAGCCTGGGGTGATCGAGCGTGAGGTTCACCGCGAGGGCGAGCGACATCAGTGCCAAGAAGACCTGCGAGACGATCATCAGCCGTCGTCGCTCCATAGCGTCGGCCGCCGCCCCGCCCACGATCGGGAATACGAACACCGGGACCAGCTCGCAGAGCCCGAGCAGCCCCACCGCCAGGGTGGACTGAGTGATCTTGTAGACCATGAACGGCACCGCCACCGCGACGACCTCGTCCCCGAACTCCGAGATCGACCTGCCGATGAACAACCGGCGGAAGTCGGCCGACATGCGGAGCGGCGTGACGTCGACCAGGTGCTCGCGGACGCGCGCCACCAGGCCACGCGTGACCTGTGGTTCGGGATCGGGTCGCAGATGATCGGCCATGATGGCCGACCAGGCTAGCGCAGCGTTCGACGCGAGCGCGCGCGCAGACTCGCAGCCACACACCACTTCCTGCACGATGTCCGGGTGAACGACGGCGATGCGCCCCGAGGCGACGACTTCAGCTCGGTGAATCGCGCCACCTACGATCGGATCGCCGGTCGATATTCCGAGCGTCAGGAGCAGCAGAAACCCGCGGACGGTCGGTGGTTCCCCGCGCTCGAAGAGGCCCTCCTCGAGTGCGTCACCGCGCGTGGTCGCATCGCCGACCTGGGCTGCGGCCCGGGCTTGGACGGCGCCCGGTTCATCCGGGCCGGCTTCCGCGTGGTCGGCATGGACCTGTCGGCCTCGATGCTCGCGATCGCCGCCGCGTCGCTCGGAGGCGTGGTGGCCCAGGCGGATCTTCGGGCGCTTCCCATCAGGTCAGGTTCGCTCGACGGCATCTGGTGCTGCGCGGCGCTGCTCCACGTCCCCGAGATCGACACCCCGCGGGTCCTCCAGGGGTTCAGGCGTGCGCTCAAGCCGGACGGAAGCCTCGCGCTCGTCACGGCCCTGGGCGATGGTCACCGGCTGGAAGCCGTGCCGTACGCCCCGGGCGAGCAGCGATGGTTCGTCTATCGCGATGCCGATCAACTCGGCCGGCAACTCCAGGATGCCGGGTTCCGTCTCCTGATCGACGACGTCGTCAGCAGCCATCGGGAGTGGATCACCGTCCTCGCCGAGGCGATCTAACCCGCGCGGTCACCGCAGCAGCCGGCTCATCCGACGGTCGGCGAGTACCTTGCCGCCGGTCTGGCAGGTCGGACAGTAGACGACCTCGTGCGACTCGTAGCTCACGCGACGGAGGTCATCACCGCACGCGGGGCAGGGCTCCCCCGCCCGGTTGTGCACCACGAAGTGATCACCCAGCTTCGTGGGCAAGCCGCCATCGCGCCGACGCTCCTCCTCGAGGGCCTCGTCCAGGATCGAGTGGGACGCGGCGATCAAGCGCTCGCGTTCCTCCGGCGTGAGCTTGGCGAGCACCGCGTACGGCGAGAGTTTGGCGCGGTGCAGGATATCGTCGCTGTAGCCGCGACCCACCCCGGCGATCGTGCGCTGGTCGCGAAGGATCGTGTGCACCCGCCGCCCCTCGTCGCTCTCGCGCAGGAAGGCGTCGGCCGCGTCGGTCAGGACCTCGGGGCCGAGCTTGTCGAGCGGCCCGTCGTCCCCGGGTGCCAGCACCCACCAGCCGGCCTTCCGCTCCTTGCCGAACTCCTTCACCAGCACGCTGGGCCGGTCGGTGATGCGGATCCGTAACACGGCGCCTCGTGGCTTCGTTTGCTTCGGCGGCGCCTCGACGTCGACGCGCCCGCCCTGGGACAGGTGCACGAGCAGGCGCATGCCGCCGTCCAGCTGGATCACGACGTACTTGCCCAACGACCTCACCGACTCGATCGCATGGCCCAGCGCATCATCGGGCCGCGGTGCGAACGTCTTCAGCGACGAGAACTGGAGCTGGTCGAGCTTCGCGAGCGTCCCGCCCGCCATGACCTGGTCGAGTCGTTCGGCGAGCGCCCGGATCTCCGGCATCTCCGGCACGGTCTGCGCTCCTCAGGCCCGCAGTTCGTCAGCGACGCGACCGACGATCTCGATGCACTCGTCGATCCGGTCCTTGTGGGTGCGATGGCTCACGATGCACACCCGCAGCACGTAGCGTCCGCCGATCATCGTGCTCGACAGGAACACCCGCTTCGAAGCGTTGATGCGTGCCAGGAACTCGCGCTGCATGTCGTCGTCGGCGCCCGCCAGCCGGAACGGGACCACGGTGAGCTGCGGTTCCCAACACAGTTCGATCCGGTCATCGTCGCGGAACGCGTCGGCGAGGTAGGCGGCCAGGTCCAGCTTCTCGTCGAGCGCTTTGCGGAACGCCGACACGCCGTGCAGTGCCAGCGGCATCCAGACGCGCAGTCCCCGCCAGTCGCGGGAGAGCTCGGCCGAGTGCTCGCTGTAGTTGGGTAGCTGGCCGGTGGGGGGCAGGTCCTGGAGGTAGGCGGCGCCCTCGTAGTGGGCGTCGCGCATGGCGGCCCCGTCACGGACGACCAAGCCGCCGGTGCCGTATGGGAGGAACAACCCCTTATGCGGATCGAGCGTGACGGAGTCGCTCCGCTCGGTCCCTCGGAATCGCTCGCGTCCGCGGTCGGTGAGCTGGAAGAACCCGCCGTAGGCGCCGTCGACGTGCAACCACAGGTCCTCGGTCTCGGCGATGTCGGCGATGTCGGCGATCGGGTCGATCGCGCCGGTGTTCGTGCTGCCGACGCTCGGCGCCACCAGGAACGGACGCAGTCCGTCGGCGCGGTCACGCGCGATCTGCGTTCGCAACGCCTCGGGATCCATCCGCAGCTCGTCATCCGTCGCCACGATCCGCACGTTCCGCTTGGAGAAGCCCGCGATCGTCGCTGCTTTCGGCACGCTGGCATGTGCCTGCTCGCTCACGTAGTAGACGCCGTCGGTGAAGTCCTCGCCGAGCTTGGCGTGGCGCGCCGTCACCATCGCCGACAGGTTCGCCATCGAACCGCCCGACAGCAGCAACCCCTGAGAGCCCTCCGGGTAGTCGAACAGGTCGCAGAGCCACCGAGTGACGTTCTCCTCGATCTGCACGACGGCGGGGCTGGGCTGCCACAGGCCCACGTAGCGGTTCACGCCCTGCGCGATGAAGTCGGCGAGCGCGGCGGTGTAGAGCCCGCCGCCGGGGATGTAGGCCAGGTAGCCCGGACCCGCGTACTCGAACGTTCGGGAGATCGCCTCCTGCGCCTCGGCGAACACCGAGGCGAACTTGCCGCCGTGTTCGGGCGGCGCGGCGCGCAGCCGGCGCGCGAGGTCGAGCGCGCCTTCGGTGGCCTCCGCCGGTGCATCGTCCAGGCCCTGGATGAACCTGATCAGGTAGGAGACGGCGGCCTCCCCCATCGCGTGCATGTCCTGCGGCGCCGGATCAAGCGGGAACGACATGGCCCTCAGCGTAGCCGAGCGCACCGGAACGTCGCGATGCGGGTCCTATGCGGTCGGAGCGACCGATTCGAGCAGCTTGCGAGAAGCCTGCGCGATCTCGTCCACGGCGGATTCGAAGGCTTCCGTGTTCTTGCGCGAGGGCTCGCGGTAGCCGCTCACCTTGCGCACGTATTGCTTGGCCGCCGCATAGATC